>JAQZAZ010000032.1 GCA_029239355.1 Sphingobacterium sp. | reverse complement strand
ATCTCGCGGTAGTCATTAGCCGGTTTGGGAAGCAGCTTCTGCCTCCCGCGATTGACACTCTTACTTCCCAAAAAATTCAGAAGGCCTTCTGAAAACATTTGTAGCAATCCTGTGCACGGAGCACGCGGACCTACCGAGTTTTTGAACTTTTTAATTTTTTGAGCGATGATTAGCTTTTTGTTATATCTATTATTTGGAATCGGTCAGCCATCAAATTCACAACCGAACACTGGTGCACCAACGGTGCAAACAGCAGACACACCACCGCCTGCAGATCCAGGAGACAATGGAGGTGATGGAGGCACAGTACGTCCTCCAAGATAGTAGTATTTTTCGTGATTAATAAAGGCAGCATTTAGCTGCCTTTTTATATATATAAAGAATTTGTTGCTTCATTGCCGTATTTTTAATATTTTCAATAAAAATTAGCCTATAATGAAGTATTTATATCTCTTATTAACAGGTTTCTTGTTTTCCTGCTACCAAAAGGAATCTAAGCAAAGTGTTAAAAAAACAAATGATTTTTATGAGCAGGCGCATCATTTTCTCGAGAATGGAAAACCAGATTCTTCATTTTTACTATTTGAAAAGGCTAAACAAATTTTTTTAGACAATAAGGATAGTATAGGTGTCGCAAAGTGCCTAGTTAATATGGCAATTACACAAAGAGAACACAGTGACCTGTTTGGAGCGCAGGAAACTTCTTTGGAAGCACTTGAATATCTAAACGAAAATAAGAAGTCTCACCGTATTTATCTTAGTACGAACTACAATAACCTTGCAATGTCGAGTCACAGCTTGCAAAATTATCCTCAAGCTATCTCTTTTTTTGAACTCGCAATTAAATTTTCAGACGACTCTCTAAATTCAAATATTTATCTCAATAACCTTGCATTGAGTTATGTCCAATTGAAAGATTATAACTCAGCGATTAAGATTTATGATCAGATTATTGAAAAAGTTAAGTATGAACCAAGGCAATATGCACGCGTGCTGTCAAATTTAGCAGTAGCTAAATGGAAAAAATCGCTAACCTATAAACCTGCCACAGAGCTTTTGCGAGCATTGAGCATAAGAGAAAATGCAAGAGACAAATGGGGATTAAACTCAAGTTATGCTTGGCTTGCGGATTATTATGACAAATATAAGCTAGACTCTTCTTTATTTTATGCCCGAAAACAATATAATATAGCGAGACAAATTAATAGTCAAGATGATGAGTTAAAGGCTCTTGGACGTCTTATAAAGGCAGTTCCTTCGGATTCAGTAGTATACTATTTTAATCAATACAAAGCACTTTCTGACAGCATCCAACTTGCCCGTGCTGCCGCCAAAAATCAGTTTGCGCTGATCCGTTATGAAGTTGAGAAAAACAAGACCGAGAACCTGAGACTCGAAAAAGAAAATGCTGAAAAACAAAGCCGTCTTATCCGACAGCGTGTCATTACTGGTGCGAGTTTATTTCTCGTGATTTTACTTGCTGGTGGTGGTACCCTCTGGTACAAACGACGCAAGCAACGGCTCGAACTCGAGGCAGAGAATAAAGTCAAAGAAACACAGCTCCATCTCTCCAAAAAGATCCATGATGTCGTTGCCAATGGTATCTATCGTGTCATGTCCGAGATCGAACATAACGAAGATGTGGATCGTGACGGTGTACTCGACAAGCTTGAGAATATGTATCATCAGTCTCGTGATATTTCGCATAATGTCGAACAGCAGACCGTCACTGTGGTGCCGTACAACGAACAGCTGGCCTCCTTGCTCAAATCCTTTGCCGCAGACCACCGTCGTGTCTTGATCGCAGGGAACGATGCTGAGCAATGGACTGTTGTCAATAAGCGCATTAAAGAAGAGGTAAAGCATGTGCTGCAGGAGCTTATGGTCAACATGAAGAAGCATAGTCAGGCCGAGCAGGTTGTGGTACGCTTTGAAAAATTAGATCAGCAGCTCATCATATATTATAAAGATAACGGAGTCGGGATGCCAGCGGAAAAATCTCAGGGAAAAGGTCTGGCAAATACGGTTTCCCGTATTGAAAGCCTCGGTGGCAAAATTATCTTTGTCAGTGAACCGGGAAAAGGACTCGACATTACGACCACTATCCCACTAGTATAAAAAGACAATATTGTATGTTTAAAAAAGTACTCATTGCCGAAGACCACGAGATAGCCAACATTTCAGTGCAGAAAACCCTGCACGACCTGGGAATTCATGATACCAAATATGTGTATTATTGTGATCATGCCCTCACCTGGATCAAAAATGCCATCCGTGATGGCGAGCCTTATGATCTGTTGATCACCGATATTGAATTTGAAGATGACGATAGCCCACAGGAAATCAAAGACGGCCTTTCCCTGATCAAAGCCGTTAAGATCGTACAACCCGATATTAAGGTTATTGTGCTGACCGCCAAAGACCGGTCTGCACTGATCAATGAGATGTTTCGAGACAATCAGATTGATGGACTTGTACGCAAGGCCCGTCGTGACGGGCAGCATCTGCGCGAAGCTCTGCAGATTGTTTACCAGCACCGTACCTATCAATCGCCCGATAGCAAGAAGTTTATACAGGAGCAAAATTCACATGAGTTTACCCAGTTTGATCTCCATATCGTCAAGTTGCTTTACGAAGGAATATCCCAGAAGGAGATGCCCGAATATCTCCAACAGCGTGATATCCGACCATCAAGCCTCAGCAGCATCGAGAAAAGGCTCAACCTGATGAAAGATGTACTCGGCTTTACCAAAAATGAACAACTGGTAGCGCATTGTAAGGAGCTTGGTTTTATATAGAAACATTTTTATCTCCTTACGGGTTCCCGTAAGGGATCGTTGTCGTATTGCGTTAAGTTTGTATTGACGGATTTATAGCAGGAATTATAATTGTCGTTGCACAAAAATAGCTGACGCATTCAAGATATTAGTGCCATATGTTAACCAATTAATGAACAGAAAAGGCTATCCTCCGATAGCCTTTCTTATTATTATATCGTTTGTAGAATAGCCGCCAATTTATGAGATTCAGTGCGGTCAGGTATTTTTTAATTAGCCTTATCTGAAAATGTATTGATTGAGTTGAGACTGTAGTACGCAATCCCATTATCCGGATATTCTTTCAGGATCTGTTCATAAAGTGCTTTTGCTTTTTCTGCTTCCATTGTCTGCACATAACAGAATGCAATATTACAGAGAGCCATTTCCCGATAGCACAGTTTTGAGGCACTCAATAGTGTCAGCGCACGGTACTTGTCCACCCAGGTATATCTCGTGAAATAGTCAGCACTCTGTTTAAAGTACGCTAGAGCTGTTTTGAAATCCTTTTGTTTGATCGCTTTCATCCCCTTATTGTGGCTTTTAGGGATTGCCTGCTGCAATAGTATGGTTATAAGTATAAAAAGCACTACGCCTATAAAATAGCCATGCTTTTGAAAGAAAAACACAGCAGTCGCGATAAAGAGTCCCCATACTAAGATAATGATTATGATAGCTGGCCAGGACACCTGCCGAACTATTGGAACATTTGCACTCATAGCATTAAAATCTAATGTAGGCCATATTTTTTTTAAATGTACTAAAATGAGTTTACATAGCCTCAGCATCTCTAATATTTCCTCACCAAAGCAAGATCTAGTAAAATCTGTTTTGTCCAATAATTTTCCGTGGTCTACGGTTTCCCGTAAAGTATGCTCTCCAAAACAGGCTAATTTTGTTCACAAGGAGATAATTACCTGGAAAGTCGAAGAGCAGAAATAGTTTGATAGACATTCCTGTCAAAAGTTGAATAAACTTGAAAGGTTATTATTCTGGATACGTGAAGCTTTTATTAACAGATAGTATGGCTATTAACCTACAAAAAGGACAACGGATTGAAGTTGGACTTACTAAGATTACAATAGGATTGGGATGGGATCCTAATGAAGGAACTGGTAGTGATTTTGACCTGGATGCATCAGCATTTATGATTGATCAATCAAAACAGATTCCAGCTGAGCCTTTCTTTATTTTTTATGGAAATACAGATTCCCCCGATGGCGCACTTCATCATACTGGTGATGATCCCACTGGTGGAAACAGTGCAGATGGCGATGATGAAAGTATCCAAGTTGATTTATCAAAGATCGACGCTCGGATTATGGAGATATCCTTTGTCGTTACTATTCATGATGCTATTGCCCGTAGACAAAACTATGGACAGGTAAGAAATTCCTACATACGCATTGTTGACGATAGCAATGGACAAGAAGTTGCAAAATATGAATTGGGGGAAGATTTTTCTCTCGAAACAGCTGTAGAATTTGGAAGGCTTTATCGGCGTAACGATAGCTGGAAGTTTGAAGCTTCTGGTATGGGCTACAAAGAAGACCTAGCCTTCTTCCTGTCAAAATATTATAAAGGACAAATTATAAAATAATATAGATTATGGCTATTAACCTAGAGAAAATCACACTTGAAAAGAAAGGTGACTCACATTTTATTGACTTATCAAAAAAAGCCAATCCAATTACACAGGAGATTAATATCAATTTGAATTGGTCAAAAGGTGCAAAAAAGGGATTGTTTGGGAGTCTATTCAGTAAAGATATCGACCTCGATCTGGGTTGTTTCTATGAGTTGAATAACGGAGACAAAGACGTTATCGATGGTCTTCAGTTCTCTGGTGGCAGGGGGGGATCCAAGGATCGTTGGACCAGACAGGGACGCTATGTGGCCGAACCTTGGGTATGGCATACAGGTGATGATAGAGGGACTGGTTCAGGGTCTGGGGAGAATATTATTGTAAATCCTGCTGGTCTAAAAGATCTGAAACGAATGGTTATCTACTGTTTCATTTATGAGGGGGCGGCCCGTTGGCAAGAAACGAATGGCGTTGTCACTGTAAAGGTCCCGGGTAATGCTGAAATAGAAGTACAGATGGGAGCACAATCTAGTCAAAACAAATTCTGTGCAATAGGGGAAATACTCTTTTCTCCAGATTCAATCACTGTCAGAAAGCTGGTGACTTTTCATACTTCGCATGGAGACTGTGACAGGGCTTACCGATGGGGAATGCAATGGACCGCCGGATCAAAATAAAGAATCATTATGGTTATTGATACGTCATTATTCGAACACTATTCTTTTGATCTATGGCTTACACTCATTAAGTCAAATCCTCATTTCAAACAAAAGAGAAATATGTTGCTACGGGATTTCTTTTGCGTCGATAAAAAGATCGAGGATATAGGTTTAGTCGTCCGGCATTACGATATCCTGAGCAATCAGATCAGTGAGATAACAGGAAAACATATAGATCGTGAGCTTATCTACTGTTTGATTTTAAATGAATTAGGAATTGTTCTCGATACAAATCTCAAAGAGTGTTTGACGGAATTCACGAGGAAAGTCGATACTCTTTTTTGGGAATATAAGCCTGTTCTCCTGGATGATAATCTGAAAAGCGTATTCGAAACAATAGTTTCTAAGGGGAAGACCCTAAGTCTTCTAAGCAATACTGCATTTCTGGAAGGTAATGTGTTACGTCAGGTACTGGAATATTATGAGCTCTCAGACTTCTTCTCCTTTCAACTTTATTCAGATGAAATAGGAGTTTCCAAACCAAATAATACAGCTTTTGACCTTGTTTTTCAAAAAATAAGGCAACAACGAAGGATCGAGAAAAAAGATATTGTCCATATAGGTGATAATCGGAAGGCAGATTATAATGGCGCTATCAATTATGGTTTTAACGCAATATTAATCCAATAAGTTATGATGTACAGATATAGTTTACATCATGTTGAACATCAGCATGTGTGTCCTTTTTCTGAAATGGAATACAGTCGTTTTAAGTTTGGTGAGACTATCTATGCCGAGAAATTTGCAAAAGAACTGTGCATGGGGTTTTTGGCAAAGCATAAAAATTTGATTCTCGAACAAGAGGAGATTATTTTATTGCCAAGCCCGTATCATTCCATTCCAACAGCCTCCAATTTTTTATGTTCCTACTTCAAGCGGGAGTTAAATAGGTTTTTGTTTCAGCATGGCAAGGCCGCATGCAAAGAAAGTAAGATCCATCGCAAACAGACCTATGTGGAGGACTATGGAAATATGGACTCTGAACAACGGTTAAAACTCATTTCCAACGATACATATCATTTGGATCGGGATTTTATAGCAGATAGGTTCTGTATTTTTTTAGATGATATCAAGATCACTGGAAGCCACGAACTGACAGTTGAAAGGATACTGAAAGATAATAACGTGCAAGGGACTTTTTTCTTTGTCTATTATGCTGAGCTCGTCAACCAGGCTATCCATCCCAATATCGAGAATAGATACAATTATTTTGATGTGAAATCACCGGTCGACCTTGTACGGATCATTAATAGTAATAGTTTTCACTTCAATACACGCTTGGTTAAATATTTACTCTTGTTAAATGAAATTGACTTCTTCCAGGTCGTCAATCAAATTTCGGTAGAAAAAAGCTGTGAATTGTTCGATCTAGCAATTAGCAATAACTACCATACTATAGCGCATTACCAACAGAATATTATAAAACTAAAACAACATAAATCATGGCAATCAATTTACAAAAAGGGCAAAGAGAAAACATCAATGCACCCAAATTTACAATCGGCCTAGGCTGGGACACAAATAGTTCTTCCACAGGAAGCGCCTTTGACTTGGACGCTTCGGTATTTATTCTTGGAGAAGACAAAAAGATCCTTTCAGATCAACATTTTATTTTTTACAACAACCTAAAATCCCCAAATGAGGCAGTGGTTCATACTGGTGACAATCTTACGGGAGATGGGGATGGTGACGACGAGCAAATCATAGTAGATCTAGCGAAGATTGAAGATACAGCGACAGAAATATGCATCGTCATTACCATTCACGATGCAGTATCACGTGGTCAGAACTTTGGACAAGTACGCAATTCATTTATGCGTATTCTCGACACTGCTTCAAATGAGGAACTATTGAAATACGAATTGGAAGAGGATTTCTCTATAGAGACCGCTGTCGAGTTTGGCCGTATTTATAAACGGAATGGTGAATGGAAATTTGAAGCTGTGGGTATGGGTATGAAAGGTGGATTGGAAGATTATTTAACGAAATACAATTAAGAAAATGGGTATTAATCTTCAAAAAGGACAACGTATCAACCTTCAAAAAGGTAATGGTACAGTATTGCAAAATGTTTGTGTAGGGGTGAACTGGGGAGCTATTGAAAAGAAAAATTGGCTTGGCGGAATAGATAAGGAGGCGGTAGATCTAGATGCCAGTTGCATCCTTTTCGATGAAGCTAAAAACAATGTTGACGTTGTGTACTTCGGGAGCTTACGATCTAAAGATGGAGCCATTAGTCACAGTGGCGACGATTTGACGGGAGACATGGATGGCGATGATGGCTTGGATAATGAAATCATCACGGTTGATTTTTCTAAGCTTAATAGTCAAGTAACTCATGTCGCATTTGTGCTCAACAGTTATCGTGGGCATGATTTCGGCACTATTCCTTTTGCCTCTATCCGGATTTATGAGGGCACACCTTCCCGGGTCAATGAAGTATTTGCGACCTACAACATTGCTAAAGGTGAAGGTTTTTCCGGGCATGTTTCCATGGTATTAGGTGTGTTTTATAAACGCAATGGTGAATGGAAATTTAATGCCATTGGAGAGCCTACTAAAGACCGCAAGTTGGAAGAGACTATTAAAACCGTTCAGCAAAAATTTTTATAGCCATGAGAAGACTTCCCGTATATCTATTATTGGATACTTCTGGTTCAATGACCGGAGAACCAATTGAAGCTGTTAAAAACGGTGTACAGATGATGATGCATTCCCTACGTCAAAATCCTCAGGCGATCGAGACTGCTTTTGTCAGTATCATCACTTTTGATTCTGAAGCCAAACAAATCGTACCCTTGACCGATCTGGCATCCTTTCAGATGGTTGATATTAAAGCCTCTGGTGTGACATCCTTGGGAGCAGCCTTGGCCTTACTTGCTGATAAACTGGAAACAGAGGTAACCATGACCACACTGGAACAGAAAGGCGACTGGAAACCACTGATTTTTGTTATGACCGACGGTATCCCAACGGATAATTGGCAGCAAGGGTATAGTAAACTAAAGGCTGTTAATAAAGGGTTGATTGTTGGTTGTGCAGCCGGACAAGGGGCTGATGATGCCATTTTAAGACAAATTACTAATTCTGTAGTACGTCTTGACAGTGCAGATTCAGAAAGCATCTCAAAATTCTTTCAATGGGTAACGGCTTCCATATCCACTACATCGACCAAAGTTGAGGAATCAGGAAAAGAGGTAACTGGATTGGATCAGCTACCACCACCGCCATCGGAGTTAGTTATAGTAGCTTAGTTATGAACAGACGATTATTAGCCTACTTTCTGCTCGACACCTCAGGATCTATGCGTGGTGAGCCCATACAAGCATTGAATAATGGCTTTAATGGACTCATTAGTATGCTCCGTACGGATCCACAAGCGATGGATTCCTTGCATATCAGTGTCATTACCTTTGATCGCGAAGTTCGTAATCTAGTTCCTTTGACCGACTTGGCAAGCTTTCAGCCAGTAGAAATACATTGCCCCGAAAGCGGCCCAACTCATACAGGAGAGGCACTCGAAATGCTGCTTAAAATGATAGATAATGAACTGGTTAAGGGATCGACCGAACAAAAGGGTGACTGGAAGCCTCTGCTCTTTGTTTTCACCGATGGGAAGCCATCCGATATTCAGAAATATCGGATGTGCATTCCCAAAATCAAAGCTATGGATTTTGGAATTATTGTTGGTTGTGCAGCCGGTCCTAAAGCCGAAGTTTCTTTTTTGAAGGAGTTGACGGACGAAGTTGTCAAATTGGATACCACGGATAGCAATACATTGACAACCTTTTTTCGATGGGTGAGTTCATCAATTGAAATGGGCAGTAAATCCCAAGGTACTGGCGAAATCCTGACACTTCCACCTCCACCGAACGAATTGAATATTATCGTTTAAAACTTTGAACTAATCATGAGAAGATTACCTGTATATTTCTTAATAGATGTATCTGAATCTATGGTCGGCGAACCTATCGAACAAGTACAAGACGGGATTGGTACCGTTATTCAGACGCTCAAAACTGATCCTTTTGCACTTGAAACCGTATGGATATCCATTATTGGATTTGCTGGTAAAAGCAAGGTAATTACTCCCTTGCAGGACGTGATCACTTTTTACCCACCCAAGCTACCTATTGGTAGTGGAACTTCGCTGTCCAGTGGATTGACAGAACTGATGCGTTCCATTGATACGGAGTTGATGGCGACGACATATGAACGAAAAGGCGATTGGAAACCCATTATATTTTTGTTTACAGATGGTGTACCGACAGATGATACTGAAGAGGCCATGACAAAATGGAATACAGTATACCAACGCAAAGCGAATCTGATCGCGATCTCAATAGGAGATAATACCAACTATAGGTTATTGGAGAAACTGACTTCACATGTGTTACGGTTTAATGATAGTGGTGCGCAGTCATATAAGGAGTTTTTTAAATGGGTGACAGCTTCCATCAAAGCGACGAGTGAACAAGTGACTAATAGCGATACCGATGCAATAAATTTAACGAAAAGTAATCCTGAGGTAATTGAGAAAGTTGAAACGGGGAAAATGCATCAGATCGTGGATGACAATTTTGTGGTGCTCAATGCAAAATGTGCAAATACCGATAAATCATATCTGATCAAATTTAGGCGTGATATGGAAGACTCCGGTATCATGAACCTATCTACCCGGATTTATCGTGTACAAGGGGCTTATAAAATAGATGAAAATGCCTATCGTGATTACTCTGGCCCTTACAATGCTAACTTGAAGGTATCAACCGACGAGCTGTATGGTAATCCCAATTGTCCGTGCTGCGGTAATCAATTTGGTCTAGCCAGCTGCTCCTGTGGTGGAATACATTGTATCAAAGGTGATGGCGAAAATACTTGCCCTTGGTGTGGTAATATTGCTTTTTATGGTACCTCAGACGGTGGATTTGATATTAATAGAACTTTAGGCTAATCGTGGAAACAATTTTAAAACAACTGCTGGACGAATTTAGCGTGCAGCAGAACAAGGTCGTTGATAATACTCTGGCCAAACTTATGCACAATGCGAAGATCAATGCATTGACCAAGGATATTTATTCATCAAAACAGCAGATAATAGCGATATTTCAAATGTATAGAGAAAAGGAAGAATTTAAAGAAGCTCAGCTGGTCATTCCTAATGCTAATGCGAAAAAACATTATGGGTATAGTTTTGACCTAGCTCAATTTTCCAATATTCGCATCCAAAAGATCAAAAATCTGGATAAAGCTGGTTTAACCTTTGATCCTGAGACTTCGAGTATCTGTGGAGTGCCAAACATAGCACTTACGGTAGATTTGCACTTGGTTTTTATTAATACCTTGGAAGAAAATCCAACAGAAGACATTAAGATCATTCCATTTATTGTCAATGCTGATCCTAAAGATCTATGGTTGAATAGACCGAGCAATCAAAATGATCTATACGCCAAAGCTGACAGTGATAAATATGCCGGAGCTTTTCTTGACAAGCAGATAGTTATTGCCTCACAAAGAGGGCGCTCCCATGCACACGAAGGGTCTTTTCGGGATGATCATTTTTATATGTCTGCACTACCCGAAGCCTGGTCTGTCGTGGCCGTTGCGGACGGAGCCGGTTCGGCTAAATTTTCCCGGCAAGGCTCAAAAATAGCTACAGAGTATCTTGTTAAGACTTTTGATAACGAGGTTCTTCTACATGAATTAAACGATTTATGCTTGGCTTACTATACTCCTGCACTTGCTGAAGCAGTTCCGCTTTCACCAAAAGATGATCAACCTGTTTCTGAAGCCACAACAAATATTACCGATGAGCCAATTGAAGAGGTTGTTAAAGCCGAAATGACCGCAGAAGAGTGTTCGCTCAAGGTCAAATCTTCGATCATCAATATCCTTTACAAATCTGTTCGCGATGTACATGCAAAGCTAGTGGAGTTTGCCAAACAGGAAGATATTCTATTGAAAGATCTCAATACCACATTGATTTTTGCACTTGTCAAAAAATTTGATTTTGGCTATGTGATCCTGACATTTGGTGTCGGCGATTGCCCAATCAATGTTGTCATAGGCGATCTAGAGGAAGTGCGTTTACTCAATATACTCGATATCGGTGAGTTTGGTGGGGGCACCCGCTTTATTACCATGCCAGAGATCTTCAGTCACACTGATATGCCATTACGATTTGCGATCAATAGATTTGATGATTTTTCAAAATTGATATTGATGACGGATGGGATCTATGATGCCAAATTTATTACAGAAAACAAACTGGAAGATAAAGGAACCTGGAATACCTTTCTACAAGATCTAGGTGGGCAAAATGAAGACGGTACAAAGGTAGATTTTGTGGCAGATGAACATATTAAGGATCAGTTATTGACCTGGCTTGACTTCTGGAGCAAAGGCAATCATGACGACAGAACACTAGCCATAATCTATTAACCGATGAAGACGATAACTATAAAATCCATTATTGACCCGTCTCGGACTTACAAGTACATAGATGACGGCAGCCCCAAACAAGGAGGTGTTAAGGATGTCTATTTCGCACCTAATAGAAAGTACGTGGTTGCTTTTTTTCGAACCGCACTTGACTTCAATCAACGGGATCGGATAAAGCGTATTGTCACTTTATACTTAGACAATATTAAGAATGGTAGCTCAGGTGATTATTTCTTGCAGGAAATCTACCGTTGGCCTTATGATGCGGTAGAGCAGGATGACAAGACTGGCGTCATTGTACCTATCTATGACTCCAAATTTTTCTTTGTAAAGGGTTATCGTGCTAATGCGATGATAAAAGGAGGGGAGAAAGTTGGGAAATGGTTTACTGCACCATCCTTTCGCAATCAACAATATCCACTCGCCTTGGATAAATCTGAATTAGGCGATTGGCTGAGTTATTTTCAGATTGCTATTAATATTTGTCGGGGTATCAAGAAAATGCATCAGATGGGACTTGCACATTCTGATCTATCCTATAACAATGTACTGATCGATCCAGTTACCAAGTCTGCCAATATCATTGATTTGGATGGTTTGGTTGTCCCTGGATTATACCCCCCTGAGGTGATTGGTACAGCCGATTTTATTGCCCCAGAGGTATTAAAGACCAAACACCTAAAACATAATGATCCAGATCGGGTACTACCTAATCAAAAGACAGATCTCCATGCCTTGGCAGTACTGATTTATATGTATTTATTGCGACGGCACCCATTGCGGGGTGGTAAGATTTGGGATCTCGATGCCGAGAAAGATGAATTAATGGCGATGGGAGAGAAAGCCCTGTTTGTTGAGCATCCTACTGATCGGATGAATGCTGTTAAGACCGATCAGCTGAGAAAATGGGAAACTTTCTGGGGAAACCCAAATAAGCTTTCCTATACAAAAACGGGACCTTATCTGACCCATCTGTTTAAGCGAGCTTTTATCGATGGGCTGCACGCCCCTATGCTACGTCCCATTGCCAACGAGTGGGAGACCGCGTTGTTGAAAACAGTCGATTTGATTCAGCCTTGCAGTAATCCACAATGTGAGGAGAAGTGGTACGTATTTGATAATTCTACCAAACCTATCTGTCCATTCTGTGGCACAGCGCACAAAGGAAGTCTTCCAGTCATCGATCTCTATTTTAAATTTAAAGACACTGTGTGGAAACCCGAAGGGCATCGGTTAATGGTTTATCACAACCAATATCTTTTTAAATGGCATGTATCCCGCAAAGTGATAAGGAACGAAAGCCTTACAACTGAGGATAAGAAACCCGTCGGGTACTTTACTTTCCATCAAAATAAATGGATGCTGGTCAATCAAAATCTTCAAGGAATGAAAGATCTGACAGAGCAAAATGATATTCCTCCAAATTCAATGGTAGAACTTACTAATGGTAAGAAGATTTTATTGTCCAATGAAGAGGGAGGAAGGCTATTATACATCACGATTACTAATCAATAATTAAATAAAATGGAACAAAGTATTTTACAATTACATCCCGGTCTAATCTGGGGATTTGGGTTGACAGTCATTATTATGCTGTTACTGGATTTGGGTGTTTTCAACAAAAAGAGCCATATTGTTTCTTCCAAAGAAGCGACTATATGGACAGTGGTTTGGATTTCGTTGGCAATGATTTTCTCCGGTGTTGTCTATTATGTATTTAATCAGGATGCTGGAGGGCATGCCACTGCAATAGAAAAGTTTACCCAGTTTCAGGCAGCTTACTGGATTGAAAAGGCTTTGTCAGTAGATAATTTATTTGTGTTTATCTTGGTGTTTTCTTACTTCAAAGTGCCACGGGAATTACATCACAAAGTACTGTTCTGGGGGATTTTGGGCGCATTGCTCTTTCGGGCGATCTTCATCTTTGCAGGCGTAGGCCTAATTAATTTGACATATCTTAATCCGATACTGGATTTCTTTGGTGTGACCGCTCTACCTTGGAATATCAATCTTGTGTTGACAGCCTTTGGTTTGTTTCTAATTTTTGCAGGGATCAAATCTTGGGGAAGTGGAGATGACGATGAAGATGAGGATTTTAGCGAAACAGCAGGTGCGCGATTGGTGAAGAAATTCTGGAAGGTATCTGATAATTATGATCAAGGAAAGTTTTTTACTGTTCAGAACGGGATGAAACTTGCGACACCGCTTTTGGTCGTTGTAGCTGTGATTGAATTTACTGATGTCTTGTTTGCTGTTGACTCTATTCCTGCGATCTTCGCCATTTCTAAGGATCCTTTTATTCTTTATACATCCAACATCTTCGCTATACTCGGACTCCGTTCATTGTATTTTCTTTTATCCAACTTTATACATATGTTCAGCAAATTACCATATGGTCTTTCAATTATTTTAACCTTTATTGGTATTAAAATGATTATATCACCTTGGTATCATATCCCTTCTCCAGTTTCTTTGGGCATTGTAGGGGGGATTCTTATTTTATCTGTTTTGGTATCCATCCTATTTCCTGAAAAGGAAGCAGATGAAAAGATATCGGCATAATGAAACAGCTAGTTAGATTTAGACAAAGATGGCAAATCATGTTTGTCATATTGCCTTTATTTATTAATTGCGGAAGTGAACCGACAACAGAGGTCAATCAACAACATTTTGTTAGTGCCTCTGGGAAAGCAAAGCCTAGCGATCCCCTCAATTCAGAGAAAGTCAGACGGTGGAAACGGGGAGAAGTTTATGTGACGAAGGTGATTGATGGAGATACGTTTTGGGTGGATAATGGTAACGAAAGGTTTAAAGTACGGTTTATTGGTGTTGATGCTCCTGAGACACGTAATTCGCGCGGTAAACTGAAAGGCCCCTATGCAAAGGAAGCTAAAGAGTACGTCAAAAAGTTGACCGAGAATAAATGGGTCAAGCTTGAATTAGATGTTCAGAAAAAGGACAGATATCAGCGGGTGCTTGCTTATATCTATTTAACAGATGGTACCTTTTTGAATGCAGAGTTGGTGAAAGGAGGACTTGCTATGGTGGATACCTATCCACCAAACGTCAAATATAGCGACCTATTTGTGAAGCTCCAACATGAAGCTAGGGTCGACAACCGGGGACTTTGGGCTTATTGATTTTTGATGGCGAGGATACGGGAAACCGTAAAATAAGACGATCAGATTCTTTTACTTTTGATGTATTATGAAATTGATAAGCCTATTAATCATCTTCCTGTTGCGGTTTGATGGTACCACAGCTTCGCTAGTGAAAGAAAGTCCAGATAAGAATACAGTATACGTTTGTGGTAGTGGCAAAGGAAAGCGATATCACCTCAATGAAAACTGTAGAGGATTACGGTCATGCAGTGCCAAAACCATCAAGACTACACGGGAGCAAGCACAGAAAGAAGGGAAGACCCTCTGTGGTTGGGAAGATTAAAGAAGCCATTTATTACAAACAAAACTATTTTATTATGGATTTTAAAGATGAGATTCGTCAATTTGCCAAGCGCGTTGACCGACTTTTACCACAGATCAAAACAGAGGAAGCTACAAAGACATCCTTGGTGATGCCGTTTTTGAAGATATTGGGATACGACGTGTTTGATCCATTTGAGGTGCAGCCTGAGTTTATTGCCGATATCGGAATTAAGAAAGGAGAGAAGGTAGACTATGCGATATTACGTGAAGACAAACCCGTTATCTTAATAGAATGCAAACATTTCGCCGATGGGCTTGACCCGCACAATTCACAACTGTTCCGTTACTTCCATACGACCGAAGCAAAGTTTGGATTGTTGACCAATGGCGTAGAGTATCGTTTTTATACTGATCTCGTGACACCAAATAAGATGGATGAAAAGCCATTTTTCGAGTTCAAGATTATGGATATCAAAGACAATGAAGTATCCGAATTACGCAAATTTCATAAGACCGAATTTGATCTCGAAAGCATATCGAGTGTTGCTAGCGAATTAAAATATTTTAACGAATTGACGATTTTAGCAATGGGCGAAATGCAAAACCCTAGCGATGATTTCGTTCGTTTTTTTGCGAAGCAAGCTTATCCAAGTGTTGTTACAGCAAAGGTTTTGGAGCAGTTTACACCATTGGTCAAACGTGTTTTTACACAGATTGTCAATGATCAGATTGCTGAGCGACTTAAAAGTGCGCTCAAAAAAGAAACTGAAGCTGAAGAAAAGAATGCTGCAATTGCGCCGGTAGAACCAGATGCGGTGATCGTTACTACCGAAGAGGAGATTGAAGGGTTCTTGATCATTAAATCCATCTTACGGAAGGAAATTGAGATAGGAAGAGTGTTTATGCGGGACAATCAATCCTATTGCGGTATTCTGCTCGACGATAATAACCGAAAGCCCATTTGTCGTTTTTATTTTACGCCAAATCGATTACGTATTGGTTTGTTTGATAAGGAGAAAAAGGAAACCAAATACGATTTAGATTCCTTAGATGACATTTATAAATACTCAGACCAAATTGTCGAAACGATAGTGAATTATTGATGTAGTTTGACGATATCTTTTAGAAGCCTAGAATATCTTCTGGGCTTTTGAATTATATAATAAACCCAACTAAACGACCTACGGAATATAATGACCTCAGTTACGGGAAACCGTAAAAATAGATAAGCTTATCGGTATAATTTAGTGTTGATTATTAACTGAAAAACAAATAAATAGAAACAGATATGGCATGGAGTTTTAGAAGACGAATAAAGATTATCCCGGGAGTTCATCTAAATTTTAGCAGGAGTGGGATTTCTACGTCAATCGGAGTAAGGGGATTGAATATGACAATTGGAAATTCAGGTAGCTATTTGAATACCAGTGTACCTGGATTGGGGATTTCTAACAGGCAACGGCTATCCGGAAGAAATTCATCCTATTCGCCTGATCCATCTTTACCGGTTCCTGCTATCCCCATCGATAATGACAGGGGAAATATTTATAGTGCAGATATTCATGAAATTACTAGCCAGGGTATGCAAGGTATCAAGGAAGCGATTTTATTGGCAAGAGAGCAACGTGTGTCTCTAAAAAAAGACCTGTCAAAAATTAAATTAGCCTTGACGGCCACTAAAGCCAAAAAGGTAATGAGCTATATGTTGATCTATGGTTTGATCAAAAAAGATATTCCTGAGCGTTTATCTATTGATTTGATAGCACAGCAGGAAGCCATTAAGCAGACTAAGGAACAGATTGACTCTTCTTATGTAGACTTGGCCATTGAGTTTGATCTAGAGCTCAAGCAAAAGTATGATGCACTTGCCGCTGCTTTTGTGAATCTGACTAAATGCCGCAAAATTTGGGATGTCACTAGTGCTCATTATCAAGATCGGGCTATTACCCGCTCATCAGCAAGTACTGTTGTCAAAAGGACTATCGTCCATTTTGGGCTGAAATCAATTCCAGAGTTTAAGTCGAATATACAGGCATTGTATTTCCAAAATGCTAATGGAGCCGATCTGTATATCTATCCTGGTTTTATTGTGATGTACAGTAAGGCTACGAACTTTGCTGTCATCGGATTGGATGAAATTGATTTGCTACAAAGCTATGTGAGGTTTACCGAGACACAAGGTGTGCCCTTGGACTCTAGGGTAATTGATCAAACCTGGGCTAAGGTCAACAGAAATGGTAGCCGTGATAGACGATTTAAAGGAAACTATCAGATCCCAGTAGTACGTTATGGTGAACTCAAAATAAGAACTGCTACAGGTGTCAATGAAGAATACCAGTTTAGTAATTATGAAGTAACCGAAGCCTTTGGTGATGCTTTTAGAAATTATCAAAATGCTGTTAGGCAACTTAGTCATTTATAAATTAATCCATACAAAAGCTTATGTCAACGATCAAACCAACTATTTATCTTGTTAAAGAAGATGTGAAAAATCCTAAAGATATATTTAAAGTAAGTAGGCTACAGGAAGTCGAGAAGGAGGATTTTGTAGTATACTATAAAAAAAGTAATAAAAATACACCCGATTGGGCATATTTTCTCAATGAACAATTCGAAGTAAGCACAAAGAATTTTGAAAATTCATCATCATTCGCAGTACTTACAATAGTAATAAAGGAAAGGTTATTTGCTATTCCACTTGGCATGGGTATTCATTTGTTAGATATGACAAAAATGGAATATAATTTTGGTCTTCGTGCAGCAATAAATGGAATTCCCAAAACCGAGATTAGGCAAATTGATACGACAAAACCTGATCTTGATTCCCAAAAAACAAGGAAGGTTGCTGTAAAAGGAACGACCCCAGAAGATTTCGAAATCAATAAAGAAAAAGACATCCTTCGTGGGATTGTCGGTAAAATATCAGCTGATTTGAACTTAGGCGAAGTGTTGGAAGGTAGGGATAGTTTGCGAGTAACAAAGGGAACGGATTCTCTTCTAAAGTTAGCCGGTATTGTCAAAGTGGCTTATAAATTATATCAATCAACAGCATATCAGAAGGATTATAAATGGATAGATAATATGGCGTTGGTGCGAGATAAATCGAAAATTGCGGCACTTCAAAAACTACTGGCAAAAGAATTGAATTCGGGGAAATTGGATGAACTATATTTTATTCCGCCAGTTTTTTTTGGAGAAGATTTAGAAAGCTTAGGTTTCAAATTTAGTTCCGGAGATCGGACCCGTTTGTCTGGTAAAGAATTATATGAAATGCCATCTATGATAGATTGGAAGAAAGAGATTGGAAAGGATGAGCGAAAGAAAATTACATTCGAAAACCTTGATAGCTTTAAAGTTCATGAAATAAAAGAAGGCGATAGAGAAAGGAGTTGGCCGCTATATCGGTGTTTATCCTGGGAAACATCCTATAATGGTCAGAAGTATATTTTATCGGAAGGTAGTTGGTATGAAATTTCGACGTCATTTTATGATGAAGTTAATGGTTATTTCAATGCTCGAGTTGTCGTGAATAATTTTCCCATACCCTCAAAATCAAAAATTAGAGAATCGGATTATAATAAAGAGTTGAGTGACGGTTTGGCTCAAGGGCACTTATTTGATTTGGGACATGCTGATGCTAGAGGAAGGAGTTTAGGGAGAGATAGAAATGAAGCCTGCGATGTGTTTGACGCTGGGTCCAATACTTTTATACATGTTAAGATAGGAAAGTCTTCATCCAACTTGAGCCATTTATTTGCACAAGGCGGTTACAGTGGTGTTATTTTAAAGCAAGATGATAAAATATTGGATGAATTTAATAAACATTTAGTCGCTGACAATGGAATAGCCTTACCAAAACAATATCAACCTAGTGATTACACTGTATTATTTGTATCTGTTATTGGTAAAAGCCAAAAAAAAGATATCCCCTTTTTTAGCAAGGTTACTTTCTATAACATAGTTCGTAAGAGCTTAGATTATGGTGGTTATAAATGTAGATTTACTTATGTCGTTCTGCCATGAGGAATAATAAACCTTAGATGGTAAGTGGTTGTTAGTATTTTCAAATCAAAAAATGAAACTTTCACCTCCCCATTTCCACCATTCACCGAGTTTTCCTGATCGTTAGTCTAAAGCCCGTAGGCTAGGGGCGTATTGTGCTGTAGTTTTGAGTCAACAAATAAGAACTAAAAACTAACAATATAAAATAAAGACATTATGAAAACTCTAGTAAAAACATTCGCAGCAGCAGCCTTAATCGCAGTATCAACTTTCACTATGGCAGCTGAAGGACCCGGTTCAAAATCAGCAAAAGGAAACGTTAATCTTTCCACAGCCGACTTGGCACTTGATCACTATGTTGCGGTAACGACTGAAGGCGAGTCAGCAGGAGTAGAGCAGATATTTGCTACCGATTTCAGCCAAAAGGTTCAAGCTTCAAATGCGCAAACCCATAACCGTAGCGCGTTGATCAAATCCTTGAAAAAACAAAAAGGTGAGAAGCTAAACTGTACAGTAACTAGCGACATCATCGAGGAGTCAGCAGATTATATGGTGGCCAAGGTGACAATGAAATTTGAAGACTTCACCAAGACTGATCTTGTGACTTTGGTACGTGAAGATAATAACTGGAAAGTATCTAGTTCAGTCAACTCCTATAAATAGTATCCAATAACTAGTGGTGAGTCCGGTCAAATCAAGGCTGACCACTAGTGAATCATATGTTTATTTAAGGCCATGTCGTGAGATGTGGCTTTTTGCTATTTATTACTCTTCGTCTTCCTCTGCATCAACAACCACTCATAAATCCAAGGCTCAGTTTCATAGAGGTATTGGATACCATGCCCTTTACCTGTGAGGCGGTGGAAGATGATATTGCCGTTGCACTTCTTTAGAGATGCGGCTATTCGTTCTGTTTCTTGTATGGAGATTTCGTCATCTGCCGTGCCGTGATACGTCAGGATAGGGATGTCTTTGAGCGTGCAGATTCGAGTGGTGTCACTATCATTTATTCCACCACATAATGGGACAATGGCTGCAATTTTTTTAGGGTGATCTAATGCTGCGGTGTATGTCCCGTAGCCCCCCATACTTATTCCGGTTACATACACTCGGCTTTTATCGATGCGGTAATTTGACGTTACTTCATTATACAGCGAATCAAACCAATTTTCCGTAGACCAATACTTCCCCTCTGGACATTGTGGAGCGACCATAATAAAGTCGAATTCCTTTCCTTGATCCACTAAATAGGGAAGACCATAGACCTTTAGTTTTTCTAAATCATTTCCTTTTTGCGATCCACCGTGGAGGTAGAAAACCAATGGATATTTGGATGTGTCTGTATTATAGCTTTTAGGCAAGTAGGTTAAGTGTTTATAATCGACTTTTTGTTTTTCTTGGGCAAAGGATTGCGAGATAAAAAAGCTAAAAATGATAATTGAAAGAATATTGACAAGTAGATGGTTTCTTGAATTGAAAACTATGATGAATGATTGAAACGCCATTTTATAAAATATTGGTAACATATCTAAGTTATTAGATGATCTTTTTGAAATCAGACAAATAATCTAACATGAATAGTTTAATTTCTTCGTTTTGAGTTTATGTTTAAGCTTGTTTCGCCATTCGCTTCGATATAAGTTTTATTTCCCAAAGAATCTTCTAAAATTAAGTCACTTCCCTTTAGAGAAGTAGTGGATTTACGAATTGTGTTTCCCATCTTTTTAAAATAGATTTCTAATAAATCAAATATGCCATTTTTTGTTAGCATAGATTCAAGAGTTTAAACATCCTCCTTATACAACAACCACTTCTCAGCTGTTTTAGGAAGCTTTCTATGTGGTAGTAATTTAGGTTTCTTGCGTTTATTGCATAGCTTCGTAATAGCGCGCGAGACCAAGATAGGTCGAAAAGAGTCAGGAAGTTGTATTTCTCCGGACTCTGCTTTAGCTAATAAATCTTGGTAAAGTTTATAACCAGTAACACCTTCTTTAAAATACCCATCCTTTAGGCAATCTTCTATTATGCTTAATATCAAAGCCTGGTCTTCGGCAGAGACATCATGATCTGGATCTACCGGAACGGAATAGGACTCAATCACGGTTGACTTTTTGTTAAAACTACCAGTTCCTTTAAATTTAATGGTTTTCTTACCGGTCTTCTTATTTTCTATTTCTGTTTTCGTGGCATATATTTTTATGGTAGCCTCCTCAAATGAGTCCTTGAAAAACATATCTTTGGGTACTTTTCTTAAAACCCGAGCATAGAAATTAGTGTGATTGATATCATAAGCAGAATCAGTCGTAAGATCCTCATTATCTTCTACCTCCTTGAAGTCCTTGCCAATCAAAAATGCAAATTCCTCCTGTGTGTAGCCTTTGGCTTCACGTTGCATTCGAACTGTGGTGTTGAGCTCGTAGGAAAGTGTAGGTATGGTAATCGGCATATAAAAAATGATAGAACTCAAATTTAAGAAATAAAGGCGAAAAGGCTTAAACCTCTTTCAATTCCATGTTGCGAACAAAGCGGATAAGTTTGCCTTCCTTGTCAGTTGCATCATCGTCTTTTAATTTAAGTAACTTTCCTTCGTTAAATAATTCTTCCAACTGGGCGGAAAAGTAATTATCCTCTTTGTGGTCTTCCTGCTCCAAAAATGAATTATAATAGGCTGTAATTTCAGAGCGTAGGCGAGGAGTATCAAAATATCCGTCTTCAAGTAATGAGTTGAGCGCTGCTTTAACGCTCATTTTTTTTAGAATAGGTATTCTAGTCTTTTCAACTAGTTGATCGTCATCTAACAGCTCATCAGGTAAGATATCCTCCATATTTAAACCGAAATAATTTAAAGCTTTTTTCAGAGTAGTAGCCGTGTACTTGGCGCTAGAATACTCGTATTCAATTTGACCAACTAAAGTTTCTCCCTCAAAGGGAGCAATATCTATTGATAGTTCCTTTGCAGATATTCCTCTTTCTAATCTCTCTACTCGAAAATAGTCAATAAAATATTGTGATAGTGCCGTTATTTTTCCCCTTATTCTCATATCCACTAAGAGCGGATAATTTTATAATATTAATGTTTTAAAAGAATTTGCATTTTAATTTTTATTTGTTTATATTTGTTTTGTTGACAGAAGATTAAAAATCTTTTTTGGTATTTACATCAAGAGTCTTGCGGCTACATTTTTCTCAGGCCGTAACGCAGGGCAGTAGTTTAAATACCCATATCTATGCTTTTATGTTATATTTGCATAACTGGTAGATGTGGGGCTACTGTAAATCCGTGTTACGTAAGGCCTGAGAACTGAAAAGTAGCCACGGTGTGTAGCCCCACATGTATCAAGTTACAACTCGCCCTCAAGACTCATAACTATAAACGAGTTATGAAAAAACAGCAATCAAAAAACATCATCACGGCCCCCGAGTAGCTCGGCGACCAAAGTCATACAATGACTTCCTTAGCTGTTGAAGACGTATCGAACCAATTATATATTTGCAACTGTCATTTAACGTCTTGCGCTTCCCGCATTTACAACAAATTTTATTATTTGTGACCTAAGCTAGGCTTAGGAGCAAGAGGATACGTTTGTAAGTATCAATAAAAAGAACCGAGTCAGCAGGTCACAGCCCTCAACACCTTTAAAAATGAACAGTTTTTACAAGGGTGGGAGTGAACTGCCTACTGGAAAAGGTTCCTCCTGCTCAAACCAAATTAAATCCAAAAAATTATGGCCTCTGGCCTTTAAATTAGTAGTGCTTTTTAGGCTATATCTTACCAGCATATCTCCAGTACGGATAAAGCACTCCTTAAGCACAGATATAGTACTATTTACGCAAATGTTGCGTAAGCATATTTACAAAGGAAAAACGTGCTATCAAAGTGCTTTTCTGCTGCTATATACATACTTGATTATTGGAAGCAAGCTAACAAGTAAAAAGTTGTCGCAAAAGCTTACAAAACCAAAGCTTTCTTCGAGAGGGCTTCGGTGGCTGTTCGACATTTCTTCGAACCTGCTTCGAGACTGCGTTGCCCCTTCTTCGGGGTTGCTTCGGCTGCTGTTCGACTGCCCTTCGGGTGCGAGCCGAAGCCCACTCGAAGCGGAGCCGAAGCCGAGTCGAAGCGTAGCCGAACATGTCTCGAACGAGTCCCGAAGAGGTCCCGAAACGGAGTCGAAGCCTGGCCGAAGAGCCAAAGGTGTCGCGATACCGATTCGATTACGTCTATATTTTACCTACATCTGCCAAGCACTTGCCAGATACTCTGACAGATCATACTGTAAGAGTACTGGTCGGGTGCTGACTAATGGAGCCGTACCACCTTCGGACTTTCTTCTGACCAATACCTGCCTTTCTTCTGCCTTTTATGCAGCTGGCTCCCAATTTTCTTCGGGGCAGCATCGGCCTGGCCCGGCGAAAAACCGATGCCGACTCGATGAAAACCCACGGAAAGGGCAGATTTGGTCAGGAGTTGGTACGGAGTTAATTAGCCTATTCCTTGCCTCAGAAGATACCATTATTTCACGGTTAAGCTACCAGGAGTGTACTGAAAGGGTACTAAAAAGGTATTGGCAAGGTACTAAAGAGCTACTAAAGAGGTACCAAATATCTACCAAACAGGTACAGGCTTTCGGTAGCTTTCTGGTGAACTTCAGGTATAAGCTAGGACCTGCCATGGAAATTCCTGCAAAAATGCATAGTGGCGATTTGGTAAGTAGAGGAGATGGATGCCGTTTGAAATCAGAGGACTTACAAGTGTTCAGTGCCACTCGAGTGTGTAAGAATGAGTATTTAGCTGTTCAAAAGAAAATAGGCGCTCAGAAGGCTTTAAAATGTGTTATTTATCCAGGTAATTATAAAAGGTATTTTCGCATATCATTGCCATGCCTATTTTTAGTTATAGTTTTTCAATCATCTAATTTTTCTTTTAAGGCATTGAAGAGCATCAGAGCTCTTATGGTATTAGCTCTGATGGTTTCTATGTTTAGTTTATCGGCTCAGACGCCCCGCAAGGACAGCGGGGCCGATGGGCTCTCCAATCTTGTAGCGCTAAAGCCGGGGGATAGGATCCCGGATGCGGTATGGGACCAGTCGCTCGAGCTGAATTATTTCAATGGGAAGAAGAAAACAATCAAGTTCGCTGAGCTGAAAGGGAAGCTGATTATATTGGATTTCTGGTCTACTGGTTGCGCAAGTTGTATTGAAGGCATTCCAAAAATGGAATTGATACAACAGCGCTTTAAGGATCAGGTTAAAGTATTGATGGTTAACAGTAAGCGGAATAAGGATACACCTGAGCGGATAAATAAACGATTTGAAAAATATAAAGCGGACTTCAATTATACGCCTTCACTGCCCACCATATTGGGGGATACGGTCTTTACAATGCTATTCGAACATAATAGCCTGCCGACAATGGCTATCATAGATCCTGACGGAAAGTTCGTGGTCAATTCATTTTCCGGTTCGATTACAGAACAAAATATCCAAGATGTTTTTAACTCGGGATCTGCTAAAAAGTTTATTGAAAAATCGGCGATAAAGAATCTGAACAGAGTAAATACAGTTCCTTTGGTCGATACGACGGGGCTCCAGTTTGTCTCCGCAATGTCGGGGTATAGGGAGAATTATCTAGGCGTGTATCCCGCCGTACAGCACAAGAATGGTAGTTCGCTGTTTCAGGTAGGCAATTATTCTCTCAATACCTGCTATCAGCTGGCATTTCCTGATGTTTTTCAGGGAACCGAATTTAATCTTTTCGTTTTTGACCAGCATGTCGAGAAGGGATTTATTGATCTGTTGTATGACTTTAAAACTAGAAAGGGACAATTCTGGTATCAACTCTATGTTCGTGATAGCATTCCAGAGAGCCTTGCATTTAATTATTTTAGACAGGCATTACTCGAACGCTTTAAAGTTGTGGTTGAGCGAAGGAATGATCCGGTAGAGGCGTATGTGCTCACGCTGGATGTCAAATCATTGACAACAAAAGGTGGCATGCGTATCTATAGTGTCGATAAGGGGAACCAGTCGTTGATTTTGCAGAATACACCTGTTAATGGGGTGGTCAATTTTCTACGGTCCGTACTGGATAAACCTGTTTTCTCCAAAATCACTCACGCTGAAAAACTTGATTTGAAATTGCCGGGTAGCTTTCTTGAACTATCGGTTGATCAAAAAATAGCGACATTGAGACAATATGGCATTCATCTACAGGTCGCCTCATACAATGGAGAGTATCCTTATTTCTATCCAGTAGCTATCCAACATACGAAATAATGAAGTCGTTATTACTAACGTTGTTTATCGGCGTGCTTTTTTTCCTAGGCAAGGCTCAGGAAAAAATGTGGATACATGGAGCTGTTCTTTCCACAAAAGATAGTAAAGAACTTGTAGGAGCCACAGTCCAGAATAGAAGATCTGGTCATCAGGTTGCAAGTTCACTGCAGGGTAGATTTTCTATTCAAGTAGTAAATACACAAGATTCGCTTTTGATCAGCTGTATTGGTTATCTAGATAGAATAGTAGCAGCGAGTTTTTTTGAAAAGAATAATAACATAAATCTGCAGCCTAAGGTGAATTATCTTGAGGAAGCTGTTGTCAATACCGGCTACCAAACGCTAAAAGCTAATGAGGTCACTGGTGCGATAGATGTAGTAAATAATAAAATGCTCAATCAGCAGGTCGGTACCAATATACTCCAACGGCTCAATAATATGACCACGGCCGTGCGTTTTGACAACCAGCCTATCCAAAATGCAGACCTACAGAAGTTGAATATATCGGTTAGGGGATTGAGTACGATCAATGGGAACCTGGATCCGCTCATAGTACTGGATGGTTTTATATATGAGGGTGATATTGCCAATATTGACCCCAACAATATTGAAAGTGTTTCAATTTTGAAAGATGCTGCCGCAAGTGCAATATGGGGAGCCCGTGCCGGAAATGGCGTAATCGTAATAACGTCAAAAAAAGGAGCCTTTGCTGCGGAGCAAAAAACTAAAATAACGTTGGCAAATACGCTGATATGGAGAGAAAATAGTGATCTAACTAAAATCTATCAGCTAAAAAATAGTGATTTTATAGCATTAGAAAAGTTCCTTTTTGAAAAAGGATACTACGATTCGGGCTTGTTGTATCAGCCTTATAACGCACAGACTCCCGTCGTCTATATCTTGGATGCCCGCAGGCAAAATTTGATTTCGTCCGCTGATTCTGCGGATGCGATCAGCAAACTCATGGGACAGCATGGTAAGCAGAATTATATGGATGCCTTTTATAATGTCCCATTTGTTAATCAGCATGCATTGAATATTTCGGGTGGTGGAATTCGGAACTCATATGGATTAGGTATCGGATATACAGGAGATAGATCTGAGTTGGATGCATTTAATCGGAAGGTCAGTATTCAGCTATCAAATAGTTTTAGGCCTACAGAAAAAATTCAGCTGGATCTTCAGGCTGTATACACCAATCATGACCAGAGGAAAGGAAAACCTGAACTTTCATCGTTGGCGTATGGGAGTTATCAGCCACCGTATGTTCAGTTTCTGGATGAAAACGGTAGAGAAATCCCGTTCGAAAAGGAATTTAGAAGAAGTTATCTTTCCGAAAACTACAGTAATGGTTATTTGGACTGGGACTATTACCCACTTTCTGAAAACAAATATGCTACAGATGTTAGACAGCTCAACGAATGGTTTTCGAGTCTGAACCTAAAATACAAGATACTACCTTTCGTTCATCTGAACGTAGGTGGTCAGATTCAACAACAGCGCACTGAAAACAATGTGCTTAGCACCTTGGAGAGTTACGAGGCACGAAAATGGATCAATCAATTTACCGTTATCGGCACAGGATCCGCACCCACCAAATATAATATTCCAGTCGGTGGAATAAAGCGTTATGCAGTTGCCGTAGGTAGATCATACACGTTGCGCGGGCAGATAGATCTGAACAAGTCTTTGGGTAAACATTTTCTTGTTGGCATTCTCGGTGCTGAGGTACGGGAGAATCTATTCAATACCAATAGCTATACAGCATACGGATATAGTGAGCTCCCGATGAGAAATACACCGGTGGATTTTACCAACCGTTTCCCTAGAATCCCTGATAATGGAACGCAGACCATTCCGGGCCAACCGGAGTTTTTCAAAAATGTAAATCGTTTTGTTTCACTGTATGGCAACATCAGTGACCGTTTTTTAGATCGTTATGGAATATCTATGAGCCTGCGAAAGGATGGAGCGAATATTTTTGGAGCTACGACAAACGATAAATGGTCCCCGCTTTGGTCAATGGGCGCCTCCTGGGATTTACATAAGGAACCATTTCTTAAGCTTGCACTGGTTGATTATCTAAAATTGAGAGTGACATATGGTACAAGTGGGAACGTTGATCTCCGTAGGTCTCCTGATCCGATCGCCTATATAGGCCTTGGTACGTATACCAATTATCCGATGTTCCAAATAAGCACATTAAATGACCCTTCCCTAAAATGGGAAAGGGTAGCAACGAGCAATATTGGACTTGATTTCTCGGTTTTGAAAGCAAGATTTTCAGGTCGGATAGACTATTATGTTAAAAAAGGCAAAGATCTATATGGCCTAAGTGAATATGACTATACCACTTGGGGCTTGCAAGGAACCGTTGTTAAAAACGTGGCGGCCATGAGGGGCCGAGGTTTTGATATAGAACTGAGTTCAAAGAATATGGTTGGTAAATTCAATTGGGATAGTCGACTATTGATCAGCCTGAATCGGAACAAGACTACCCAATATTATAATCGACAGAATAGCGTGACTTCATTTCTTTCCGATGGAAATGTGATTACACCGATTATCGGAAAACCGCTGAATGCTTTGGCCGGGTATAGATGGATGGGGCTCAATGATCGGGGGGAGGGGCAGGGCCTGTTGAACGGAAAGCCTAGTACTGATTATTCGGCTATACGTAATCAGGCGGATGCATATCAGTCGGCCAGTGAAAGTGTTGTCTATTTTGGATCGTCTAAACCGCAGGTATTCGGCAATATCATCAATACTTTTGCTTGGAAAAAATTGCTTCTTTCTTTCAATATCAGTTACAAAGGCGATTACTACTTTAGACGCCCCGTAACTTCTTATTCTTCACTTTTTGGGAGTGGAACAGCTTTTCCTGATTTTGAACAACGTTGGCAGGAAAAAGGGGATGAGTTAACTACCCAAGTTCCGGCAATGGTTTATCCTGTAAAATCGGGGGCCGATTCATTCTATGGATATGCAGATATTAATGTCTTTCGGGGAGATCATATACGGTTGGAATATATTTCCTTAACATGGCAACAGAAATATGTCGGGAGAAATAGAACCTTCAATATCGGATTGTCAGCCAATGTATCCAATCTTGGAATAATTTGGCGTACAAATAAGCTTGGTATTGACCCTGAATTCCCTTATCGGTTAAGTCCACCGAAGGTTTTTTCTCTAGGACTGACATTTGATTATTGATTTAAGATAAATGATATGAAAAAATATAGTTTAATTGCATTAATTGGCTTGGTGGTATTCTCATTGGTAGCCTGTCAAAAATACTTGGATGTCCAATCCAATTACGGCCTTGCGATACCTAAGAGTCTGGATGATTTACAGAAATTGTTAGATGATTCGAAGATCATGAATTTAAAGTATCCTTCTTTTGGCGAAGCATCTGCTGACACTTATTTTCTAAAACAGTCGACCTATGATGCATTGATTGATTATGGACAGAATACCTATCTATGGCAAAATTATACGAAGAATTATCCAAATGATTGGGCTTCGGCTTACAATACGGTATATAATAGTAATCTGGTATTGGACCGAATCAAGAAAATTGAAAAAACAGACGGAAATACTGCGCAATGGAATGCTGTTTACGCATCAGCGATGTTCTATCGGGCCAGCCAATATCTTGCTTTAATCTGGACATATTCAAAAGCGTACTCGGAAGAGAACAAAACCGATATGGGAATTGTGTTGCGCAATAGCTCGGACTTTAACGCGGTTTCTCATCGGTCTTCGATTACTGAATGCTATGACAGGATTATCGCAGATTTTAGGGAATGTGGCGACCTGCTGCCGGAAAAAGTCAGCCATGTGATGCGACCGAATAAGTATGCAGCCTATGGAATGCTTGCCAGAACCTACTTATCCATGCATCAATACGATTCGGCACTTTACTATGCTGATCTTGTGCTAAAATACAATCCTGAATTGCTGGATTTTAATAACCCTATGGACGTCAAGGTTTCAGCTGCTTATCCTTTTTCAATGTTCAACAAAGAGACAATCTTTTACACCGAACTGTTAGCGAGTAGCAATCTGGACAATACACGTGCATTGACAGATACACTTCTCTATCGTTCTTATCATGACAATGACCTACGGAAGTCTGCCTATTTTAAGGTCTGGGATGATGGAACGACTGCGTTTAAAGGTAGTTATACAGGATCAGCGAAGTATTTTTCGGGAATAGCATCTGATGAGCTCTATCTGATACGTGCGGAATGTAATGTAAGGACTGGGAGAGTAGAACAAGGACTAGAGGATCTAAATCATTTATTAGGTTACCGATATAAAACAGGAACGTTTGACGATTACGACGTTAAAGGGCAGAGGGAGGCGTTGGAATTAATTTTAAATGAGCGTAGAAAAGAACTTTTGTATAGAGGTCTGCGATGGATGGATATCAAACGTTTGAATGTGGAGGAGCAGTATATTGTGATCCAAAGGAATGTGAATGGACAACTCTTTTCATTGAAACCCAATGCTAATGCATATGCGCTTCCTCTTCCGGAGGATATCGTTAGGCTTGCAGGCATACCTCAGAATCCAAAATAGAAGGTAGGCTCCTCAGGAGCCTACCTTCACCATTTATCCCCTATTAGTAGGAGAAAATGGAGTGGAACTGCTACCTCCAGCTTTGGACGGGATAAAATTTCCGCCAGAAGTCGGAGTTGCGCCAAGTTGAATCTTAGTTGAATCTAATCGACTTGAACTAATCAAATCTGTTTGATCTACAACTTGCGAGCAGGCCATAAGATCGACATCGTTACAGCTCTCACCATTTGGCGTCGTTGTCCAACGGAACGCACTGGAAACTTGGCTTGAACTGGTCTCGTCTCCATGGAAATAAATAGTTACAGGATCTAATTTCTTTCCTGCATAAGCCTCAGCGCCTTTAAATGCTGAGAATCCGATAATCATGGCTCCGCCTAATATCATGTAGCCATAATTGTTTAAAAATTTGGTTAGCATGTTGCTACCCTCCTTTCTGTACTGCAGGCCAGAAATTGATTAGTGAAAGTGCTGGCCTGCAAATCTTTGGTAAATAATTGTCGGTACGGTTCTGTATACCGATCGTATCTATATGCCAGGCTGCCTACTGTAGGCCTACTGACGTCGTTATGTGCTGGATAATAATAGAGACTGTCTGGTGTATACCACATATCTTTTGACTTTGTATAGTGGATGTTCCTGTAGCTGATGGCTCCCATTGCTATAAAGCCAATCAGAAATAGTGCGATGTTTGTTTTGCCTGTGATTACTCGCTCTTCATATTTGACAACTCTCCGATGCAGTACCAATCCTATGATAGAAAGGCCAAGAATCAGGATATTTATCAAGAGATGCACAGTCCAGGAGATACCACTCAGAAAGCTCGTGCACATACAGGGTTTCTGTGCATAGACATTCAGTACGCCTAATCCGATATAGATCGTAAAAACGATGATCAATAGGGTGGAGGTTCTCCATCCCCAGGCACGCAACCCAGCTACTGGCATGGCTAGCAATATCCCAACACCGATTTCCATGAGCGGAAGTAACCAAAAGAGTATCGGAGCCAGATAACTGATTACTGGCTGCTGCTCGAGGGCGATCCGAAATGCGCCCAGCTGCCAGATCTTGTCCATGCCTACATAGATCCAAAAAAGGATCATTACCGTCCGAAGGATCTTATATATCATGCTGCTTGTTTTATTCGCTTCCATAGTTCTAATTATTTGTACTGTGGCATTTATTATTTCTTTCCGCTGTTTTATTATTTCCGGTTGCAGTTATATTATTTTTCGTTTTTCCGGCCTTAACTATTTAGCATTGCTCCTTTATTATTTATGCTCTACAGCATACTAACTATTTGTATTTCCCTCCTAACTATTTATATCCCGTGTTTTATTATATCCCGTTAGGGTTTTATTATTTTTGAATGGGCTTTTATTATTTCTTTGCTTCTCTAAAAAGAGGGCGGTGTACCTGCCCCTCCATTAGGTACAGCGGCCTGCCTGAGCGTCAGCATCTACTTTCTCGTACGCCTTAAATCAAAGGTAGCGCAGATAATAGCGCTTCGCAGGGGTAGTATTTCATGCTCATCATGCTTGCAAACAGGCTTTAAATAGATTTTAGGAAAGGGAAGGGGGTAGCATGGGTGAAATGGTTGTAAATATACCGGAAGGGACTATCGGGGCAGGAAATAGTTCCGGCCACTATTTATAGCCGTATGATAAGGGGCAATTGCAGGGGTAGTGGGTGAATACCCCTACTTTTTATGATTTTTCTTTTTTTTACCTTTTTAAATCCGGGAATAGCTCGCGTAGCTCTGCCTGCATGTTGTTTAATGTCCGGAGAATACGAACTGCGGCAGCATACTCGACACTTTTATCCATTTTCGTCAAGGTATGTGGCGTCAGCAAGATACCTTCTTTGGTCTTGATGAGTTTTGAAAACTCCGCAGCGACCTCTTTTTTCTCAGACGAACGCGTAATATTGGCTTTTACACACAAATGTAGCCAGAGCTTGAGCTCCTTGCCATTGAAGTTGCTATGTATAAATTGCTCATCATCTTTTCCTAATGATGTTTGCTGAGAATGGGATGGCTCCGTCTGCACATATTCACACATCAGCTTAAGTAGACTGCTGCGGTTACTATCGTAAGCAAAGCCCCGTATGCAGGAAAAATGTTTTGGAAATCGCAATAAATTTTCCATAAAGATGGGATCAGTCTGATAAATTTCTTTCCATCGGTTGAAAAATCCCATATGGTTAAAATTGAAATTGATCATCAGGATCAAAAAGCGGCAATGCCAGTTTTTTCTTTGTCGGCTATCTTCGGCCAGCTGCCTTAGCGCATCCAGCAGCTGTATCAAATAGTCCTGATGGTGGTACTGGATATAAGGTATCTTGCCCTCCTCAAATAGGCTGTCGATGGCCGATTGGATTTCGTGGAGGTAGGCCAGCGGAATATTTTTTTTTGCCAACTGGTCAAAGATAGCAGGAAGACGACTGTAGATATAGGTACTGATCTTGTCTTTATAGTGCCCGGGTAAGGCTGTAGCGGGATCGATATCATTTTTAAATAAAAATTCAATACGCTCCAGCAGTTCCTCCAATGCAGTTAGCGCACTCCGGTCTTCAATATCCTTATCCGTACAGAATGCCGTCAGCTTTTGGTGTAGCCAGAGCAATTGTATATGATATAAACGTACGGTATTACTTGTCCTGTCGACATTGCCGGCCTCTCTGTAGGCTTGTAGCGCTAAAGGGAAATTGTCCGAACAGGCTACCGATATACTGTATAGCCTTGCCGGTATCTCGGTCTGATCGACACGATGCAATGTTTCGATCATCAGCGTGAGCTGGTATAGACTTACAATCATTTGTACCTCCTTTTGATATCTTTGTGGTACCAAGGCCAACCATATACACCGGGATGCAGCCGGAGATTGAGCTTATCGCCTTCTTTTGCTTTCTCATAAAGTTTAGGATGTACGTCCATCGGTAGCTGATATTGTCGCCCTTCGTAAGAAAAGGAAAGTAGAAGCTCATGAATATCGCAGCACACAGGACATTTCTGAACGACAACAGCCGTAATCTGTACATTCTTGGCATCCGGTGTATGCTGGCAATTATTGAGGATCAGAACCATGCGGATATACCAAGTACAGGCAATAAGCATAATGGGAAACTGGACGGTGTATAGTTTTACGATATTCACATGCTTGAGCAGTAGAATATGAGCCGCAGCGCAACACAGGAGCGCAGCAGGAAGGGCATGTATAAAAGCTGGTCCAAAGGGCTGTGAACCGAGCAGTAACTCATAGGGCAGACGGTCAAATAGTGCAATGCTGCTGATCTGGATGCAGATAAAGAAAACAAAGAATAACTGGAGTACCACGCTTTGATTACGGATCTCCAAAAAGGGTATAAATAGTACAAGGACGCCTATGCTATATACGCTTAATGGGAATGTTGGGGCAACGAATAGACCATATAAGGTGACGAGGACCGCTACGCAGATCAGGATGTGATTGCGGGTGAATCGTTGTATCGTTGGCTTTGTGGTTTCCATACGCATGGTTTTTATAATCAGTAAATTGCTATATGCTAAAATTACCTATAAAGGGGTTTATTCTGCTTGATGATCATCTTTATTTCAACAAACACACGTTTTCTACATTAAAGGATGTCTTTTTGCAACGAAGGATATTATCTGTACAATAAAGCACTCAATTTTCCTGTTTTGGCGTATTTTATTGACTTGCAAAAGTCGGGCATGGGGGTAGTATTTCTGCTTTTATGGACTGATTATTAAAATATTGACTAAATTTATGATATAAAATTCCTGATTAAAAGAAATTTTTTTTCGGATTTAACCTAGCCTATTTTTATCTATGAGATCGGTAAAGGTTTTTGTCCTATATATAAACGTAGATTATGGAAAGTATCCAACAGGTCAAGTATTCAAAAGATACGGAGGTGCATGTGCATTATCCGGATTTTATATGGGTATGCATTGCCTCGGTTCTTTTCGGGGGGATTTGTTGGTATATTGGTTACATCGCTGCGCTATCAGACTGGTTTGAGGATAGTCCGCTGATCCTGAGTTATCTATTTTATGTGCTAATCGTCGCTATTGCGCTCTTCTATACGCGCACGATTATCAAGCTGTTGGACAGGAAAAAAAGCTGGCTACACAATTTTGGGGATCGTTTGGGCGCACAGTTTTTCTTTTGCGTTTTGCTGCCTACAATATTTTTATTTGCAATCATCCGGCCTGTCGCTGCGCCCAAAAGCGAGTGGATATGGTTACCGCTCCTGGTGATCTTGGGCGGGATGTTGTTTTTTAATATGGGCTATGCGATCTTTTTTTATTCGTCTGTGTATCGGAAAAGGGAGACTTATGTCAGGGAACTGGAAAAGCGAGTAGGGCATCTGGAACAAAAATTATCAGAGCAAGAGGGGCAATTAGCGCTCTGGTCGAATAATCGGTTGGTGGGTGAGGAAGAACCTTCCAAAACAGATGAAAATGAGAAAGAAGGGGATACGACCGAAGACATTGACCTCGCACTGTTGAAAGGAATGGATACGCTTGAGGAGGAATTTTTGCTAAACAATAGATACTTGACCAAAAAGATCATGTACAATGAACTAGGTATATTTTTATTCGAGAAGACCAATAATACACCGATCGTCAAATTATTTTTAAAGGGTAATATGGAGGATGGAATAGGTTGTGAACAGCGTAGCCTAAATGAGGTGGTACGAGATACGAATGGATTTGTACAGAAAATAGACCGCTATCATGCCATACCGCTTGATATGGTCAAGTCCTGTTATCAATTGAAGGGCGGCCGGCTTCGGATTATTTTGCATGTACCGTTTGGAGATACAGACAGTTTTGTGGTTTCGTCGACTATTTCGCGTAGGATAAAAGACTGGGTAATGCTTCAGGTACCCATTGAAAAGGATAATAGTACAAATCAATAATATTAAAATATTGGCTATGGAAAACCTTAAAAGTAACACTTGGAAGTGCCGTGCCACGGGTAAAGTAGCATTTCCATCCGTAATGGAAGCAAAGTGGCGTATGTTTCAATTTAAGATCAAAAGTCGGGTCAAAAATAAACTCGACGGTAAACGTATCAAGCATCGCATGGGTAAATATGCCTGCAAACGGGCTTATCGCTGTGACTATTGTGGTGGATATCATATCACAAAATGGAAAAAGGCTGCGTTTGATCACTACCAAAATGTGGTGATAACCTGGGATATTGCTTCCTCTCCATCGGTTTCTTTCTGATAGCTTTCCTAAGACTGGCGTATTTGGTCGGTATTAGACGGCTAAAAAGCAGTCTATTTCCATTACATAGACTGCTTTTTTGTTATGTTTTTTATCCAAAAAAACAGCCATAACCATCATGGCTGATCTCAGTTATTAGCTCCTGCAGATGATCACTTGATGGCATAGGTTCGTATGCCTCCCATTTACCGGAGGCTCGTCGCCAATATAGCTTCCATTGCTTGCTTGATTTGATATACTTTATTTTCGCAAATTCAAGATGTAAGATATGAGCTGGATTATTCCATTGGGGGCGTATCTCAAACAGTAATGCAGTCTGTCCATCCCAGCTGTACCCAAAATCCAACTTCTTTCTCACCTCAATATCCTGTGGCCTTTTAGATTCGATAAAGCTTCTGATCTGAACTTCAGCCATAGAGATAATGTCTTTATTGTCTGTCATTTTCTTGTTTTAATCGTCTAATAAACGTTGAGTCTTAAAGATAATATTTCTGCCTTTAGAGACATAGAGATCCGCTAATATTTTTTGGTTAGCATGCCCCGCATCAAAATCCAGCAATTACAGATCGGGTATTTTTAGTGGAAATTCAGCTTGTAAAATAAGTCTATTATACTCGTTAGTGATTTAATATGTATTAAGCAATTGAGATAACAAGAGCTCTTGGAGCATCGCATAAATAAAGGAAATATGCTTAGGTTTTGAATCGGGAGAAAAATTACGCTTAAATAGTTGGTATTGGAATCAGCAAGGTCATTCAATGTCTTCCTCGATATTTCCTTATGCGTTCAAGTAGGTATGCATAGAGATAAGGCAATGAAATAATAATAACCAATGCCAAGATGACTTTTAAAAGCATGAGGACAATCTGAAGCGGAAGCGCAACCCAAAAGCTAAAATTATCCAGAGGAATAAACAACCTGGAGTGTTCTGCTCCATCAGTCAGTATTTTATAATTTTTAGCCTTGATGTACTCCTTTACCTGCCTGTCCAGTGCTTCATTATGGGCTGCAATATCGCCGTCTGTATTCCATAGATTATTGGAGTAACGACGGATTGCCTCCGAAGCATAAACTTGCTGCTCCTTGCCCCCGATCCGGTAGGTATAGGTAATGGATCCCCTAGACGAAGCGGCAGACTGCCTTGTAGTTCGCGTCCAGCTGATTTTATAATCAATAATTCTGCCCTCCACTTCCGTCCACCCGGGGTGAAAAAAATGAAAGCTCCGGTATTGAAACTGCGGTAAGCAGGAATAGATGCATGATCCGGTCAAATAGACGATAAAAGAAAATATAGCAAACTTCCTACTGAAGATCTTGCGGCTGAAAAACAGCATAAATAACAGCGGCGATAAGACTACGGTGAAAATAAGAACTGGCGGCGGACTGATGCATAGAAATAGGACGTATAGCAGTGGCATGAGAAAATTGTACGTAATTTTGCCGTGCAATCTCCCTGTTTCTTTTAGGTAGCTTTCGTTCGAATGATTCATTAATTTGATCGGGATAAAAATGTCTTAACTACTTTTGTGCCTGGCACTAGTCGTTCATGCCATCATAGTAAACATCTATTTTGCTCAGGATATCCTGTATCTGTTCATATTGTTTTTTGGTAAATCCGGTATCGTTCAGGAAGAAAAGACCGCTCCATTTTACTTTTTTGACGGAGGCCAAAAATGCATCCCATTGCAAGGGATTATTGGTAAAAGGAACATAGGTCAGCTTGGGATTTGTCGCCAATACTTCAGGAAAGGAAGTAAAGTTGTTGTAGGAAAAATTAGCTTTTTCCAGCTTTTTAAGTGTAGAAAGGGATTTTGGTAGGGAAGATAGCCCCGCATTTACTATACCGAGCTCTTTGAGTTCGGGCAACTGTTGAAAAAGATCGGGCAGGTCCCCCAGTTTTGTTTCACTTTTGTAATTACCCGACATGTACAACACGGATAGGTTGTTTAGGTTAAAGATTTCCTTTGGAAAGGAAGTAAATAAATTGTTATTTAGGCCGAGTTGCTGTAGCTCTTTAAGCTGGGCAAATGATGCGGGTAACTCCGTCAACGGATTATTGCAATCAAATCCCTCCAATGCACTAAGATTGGAAATACTTGCGGGAAGCGTTTTTAGCTTATTTTGACTTAAAATTAGCTTTTTTAATCGCGGGTTTGGCGTTTTGATTTCCGGAAAAGCATCCAAGGCGAAATTGTCGATTTCCAGGCTTTCCAATTGAGTCGAGCTATCCATGACGCGCTGTAGTATACTGCTCTCCAACTTTTTGCCTGATATCATGCTGTTAAAAGACAACGTTTTCAGCTTGGATAAATCTGAACTGGCTAATGCTTCGATATCCTGGAAGCTTAGTTCCTTTCCGCCTATTGTAGTGGCTTTAATGTGTGTGACATTGCTTACTGGCATTGGTGCAGCAAAGACAGTAGCTTCAGAGACGGTTTCTATCGTGGGGACCTTGTCAAGCACCTTTGGCGGTTCGGCTATAGCCTCAACTTTTGGTGGCGGTATCTGCTTTTTCTTTTTTTTCTGTGCGGAAGCAGTGATAGCGAACAATGATAGAATGAAAACGATAATATATTTTTTCATGTTGATCGGCATTTGTATGCTTGCAAATGTGCGCATTCAGATGGAATAATCCTTTACGGATTTATATCCGTGATGGCTGAATTACGATTCGTTCTGTTTGATGCCATAAGTGGTTGCAGCCAGATTATTTAAGAAAAAGAAATCCCCGACAGTTGGCTGCCGGGGATATTATTTAGTTACGCTTTGGCTGGATCTTATACACCAAAATCGGTATGTCCTTGTCTTGGCTCAATGGTAAAACAAGATCTAAGGCGGACTCGCCCTGAGTCCATTTTACCTTCGACGGACTACCGAGCAAGTTGATCGAGCTAATCGCAAGTTTGTTTTTGGCAAGCTCAGGAATGTCAATCCTCGTCGTCGACGGGCTCCGCACAAAGAGATAGACAGCATTCCCCTTTTGGGTAAAACGATAGTCCGATATGATTTCCTTGGAGGTTGCATCATTGACGGCATCTTTCATGCCGGCTTTTTCCGTTTCGGATTCTTTTTTTATCGTTTGCGCTGCAGTAACTTCGTTATTCCCAGTCCAGACGCTGCTGCCGTACAGAGCCTCGCCATTGACCTTCATCCAGGCACCGATAGCTTGCAGGTTTTCCTGACTCTCTACTGGCCAGCTGCCGTCGCCTTTTGGCCCCACATTGAGCAGGAGGTTACCACCCTTGCTGACCACTTCAATCAGGTTGCGGACCAGCAGTTCGGGGCTTTTCCATTTTGTATCATGCCTGTTGTAGCCCCAATTTTCGCTCATCGTAATGCAGGCTTCCCAGTTTTTCCGTGCTGCAGAGACCAGCGTTTGCTCGACGACTGCATAGTCGCCAAGACCGTTGCCGATGCGGCTGTTGATCATGCATTCGGGTTGGATGGCGTGGATCAGATCACGGATTTCCTGGCTCTGTTTTTTGGTAATCAGCTCTGGCGTGTCAAACCAGATAATACCGATGGGACCGTACTGGGTCAGCAGCTCACGAAGCTGCGGTTTGACCTTGTTTTCGACATATTTGCTCAGGTCTTTGGCGTCTTCATTGGGGTAATCCCAGGTATTGCTGCGGCCGGCTTTTGTCGGCCAGTTGGTCGGTACATCGGGGTTTTCCCAATCGCGCCCCAGGGAGTAATAGAAGCAGAGCTTTAACTCGTATTTCTTGCAGGCCGCCGCGAGCGCCAGCATCGGATCTTGGGCCCAGGGCGTTCTCCTGACGATATTATAATCACTGACGGCTGAATTGTACATGGAAAAGCCATCGTGATGCTTGGCCGTAATGACAATATACTTCATGCCGGCGTCATGGGCCATCTGCACCCAACGGTCGGCATCAAAGCTGGTCGGGTTAAACTGATCGGCGATCGTGGCATAGGTTTTCACTGGGATCTGTTCATACAGCATAAAATGTTCGCCCCCTTTGGTAGGATGTCCGTTCCAGTCGCCTGCGGTCTGGGAATAGAGTCCCCAGTGCAGAAACAGCCCAAATTTGCCCTCGGTAAACCAGGGTGCGGGCTGGCCCGACAGGTTCAATCCCGCCACAGCAAATAGCAGCAGCAGGATTGTTTTTATGTTTCTAAAAAGTAATGTATTCATCGTAGCTTTCGGCCCTCGCTAACGGTTTTGTACTTTCATGGATGAAACTTTGTCGTTGAACGTAGAGAGATAGGAAGATGAAGAGGTTACGACGAGACTGTCGCCGGTAAAATTATCCCCGTTGTATAACGTGACTTTAACATTTGCGCCTACTTTAATGGAAGAGATGCTATTGTCGGTCACGCCTTTTGCCAATAAGTCCGATGTGGTATACTGCCCTTTACCAAAGCTTCCTTTCACACCGGCATAGGATGCATTGGGATAGGTATATACCGAATCTTGATTGGTCGTCATGAGTCCGTTGACATAGCTAAAGTCGTAAACATTGGAGGTTGTGTATCCATTTTGCAATAATAATTTTACTTTGAGTTCGTAAGGTGTATTGCCCTTGTAATAGAGTTCATTGAGGTCTATGGTTCCCTGGATGCTACCGGAGGAAAGTGGCGCAAATTTCCAGGTGACGGCGTTGTAATCTTTGTTGGCTCCGGTACCTTCGTTGTTCACATTGGGATCCATATAGACCAATATCTCGCTCACCGGTAAATTGGACGTATAATTTCCGGTAATAAAGATTTTTTGCTGGCTGTTGTCAATGGCAAATTGAGGTTGTATGGAATAACTGGGGGCCTGGTAAGGACTGGCTGTCGCCACTGACGATTGAAAAACTTCATTTCTGCTGAGGATTGCCGCATCGGAGCCGGTCAGGAAAGTAGGCTGTCCCTTGCTAAAGCTCACATTGCCGCTTCCCATCAGTGATGTGCCCAATGTGGGTTCTTCGCTGACATATTTAGCGCGGTTGTGGGGTAGGTTTAATCCATGGCCCAATTCATGGAGCATACCGCCGAGGTAGTTGGAGCTTGGATTTGGAATTCCATTGACAGACATGGAGGAATTATCCACGGCAAAGCAGTATTTTCCATAGCCATAGAATGGTTGGCTACCATCTCCGTCAGTCCGTGCTGGCAAAAGTACCAAATAGTGATTGTTGGATGAAAATTGGCCCGGATGGCTGGTTTTGTAGGCATTGATCTCATTTATAATTTTACCGGCTGATATCGCTGAGCTGTAGGGGTAGTCCGCCTGAGCTCCCGCCGCCGGAATTTCAATAATGTTGACCAGGCCCGTAGCATCTTTTGGCAGGCCCAGATAATTGCTGTAGCCATAGCGCCCCATTTCATTGTGTAGCCAGTCCTGGAAATGCACAAACAGCTGTGATAGCCGTGTTTTGTAACCAGGTAAGGCTGGATTGTCTGTGGGGACAAACATAATGATATTGAGATTTACCGGATTAGTTACAAATGTAAGATTAGATAGTGATGTGTCTATGACGCCATTCGAGGACGCCTTTGACCGTCGGATTTCTGTCGCATCTTGCTCTGACAATGGTTTTGAGCAGGCGAAAAAAAGTGATAGGATTGTGGCGGACAAGGCAATTCCATGAAAGACTTGCATCCATCTTTTTGTTTGTTTTTTCATAATTTTTGAAATAAATAATCTATAATTGTTAATGGGTATTGGTTACTTAGGGCCAACCAAAACACAGATCTATTGTAGAGAATATATTTTGATTTATAGTAATTTGCATTTAAGTCAAACGTTTGCGTAACTTGCGAAAACGTTTCAATTGATATACTTTATTCAGATGACTTGCGTGTTAGGATAGATGCTTGTAATTCAATGTTTTGATACGGTGTTGCAATCTCGTTATCCGGACTGTCCAAAATTTTATTGAGAATAGCAAAAGCCTGGGATCCGATTTCACGCGAAGGCTGTACAATGCTTGACAATGACGGTTGAAAAATATTTGTGTATTGAAAATTAGCAAAACCAATAAGTGCTAAGCGTTCTGGAACCGCAATTCCGATTGTTTGCAAAGCCTCTATCGTCAAATAGGTAAGTTGATCGGATGCGGTAAAAATAGCTTGGGGTGGGGCACTTGAATGAATGAGATGTGTGAGATGATTTTTTAGCTGCTCCAGCACATCTATTCTTCTTCTATTCGTTTCTATCGATAGTACGTAATTCGAATTAAAATCTATGTCAAAATCCCGAAGACATTGGATATAACCACGCCGACGCTCCGTTGATGTTCCTGGCGATAGATTGGAAATAAATAGAATTTTTCTTTTACCGCGATTGATCAACTGAGAAATACCCTCGTAAACCACTTTGAAATTATCTATCCCAATCTTATACGTATTTATATCGTAATTGGTCCGGTCGATAAGGACAATAGGGATGCCCTCATTTTTTAATTTTTGGAGATATTTTAATGAAATATTATTTCCTGTTGCTGCAATGACGACAGCATCCGCCCCCTTTTTATATAACATTTCTAAATGTTTCAATTCAAGCTGGGGGTCGTCTACGCTCTGCATAATAATGAGGTTATAAGCCGTTTCTGACATCTCTCTTTCAATACCTTCGAGAATCTGCGAGAAAAATGGATTGCCAATCGAAGGAACAATCATACCAATGATATTTGTTCGCCCCTTACGCAATAGTTTAGCATATTGATTGGATTGATAGCCATGCTCATTGGCAAATTGTTGAATTTTAACTTTAGTTACTGAGCTGATTTCGTGACTATCTGAGAGCGCTTTGGATACGGTACCTATGGAGTAGCCTAAAGCCTTGGCAATATTTTTTATCGTTATTCTTTTCATGTTTTGGAATTGCTTTTTTTGAGAAGTCCGAATTGAAAAACTTCAGGCGATCATTCATGATCGCTTTGATACCTGCTATTTACTATCGCTTGTCTATCGTTGGTTTTTGGCTGGGATATTTCCGGGTCAATATAAGAAGACTATCAGGTGGTTTTGCCTGATAGTCTAAACTAAACAAAAATTAACACATGGTCATCTCTTACCATTATTTTTTGAGCCTGTCGATTGTCGGCTTTTAGTTGGTTACATTGACAATGTACCATACATTCAGTTCGCCAGATCGTATGGTGACGGTGTCCTTGCCGACGGCTAAGCCAGTAACCAGACCTGTATTGCTATAAGTGGCAATTTCGGGATGTTTGTTGCTATAGGTCGCGTCTGTTACGGTACGATTTCCGGGATTGACTGCCAGATTGATCTGAAGCGGTGTTCCGATTTTAACGGGGATCTGCATAAAGCCCCCCGAATTTACGGCTTCCCTTACGGTTAAATTGTCTTTGATCGGACCAAGATCTTTTTTGCAGGAATGAAAAACTAAACTTCCGCACAGGCAGCTTAGCAACAGGTATATATTTGATCTAATTTTCATAATATTATTTTTTTTATCCTCATTATTTTGCGCCCAACCATCCGGGATTCTGAACCAGCTGGTTACCGTCCAACGTGAGGTCATATAATGGTAAGGGCCAATAGTAGCGGTAGTCTGCCCATAAGGCGACGCCGTTTGTGATGGTGGCACTCCTCGGATATGCAATGATAAATCCATTATTATCCAAAAAGATATCTTTATTGACTTCTTCTTTTAAGGCAATAATCGGTTTGGCGGTATGTGTACCATCGTATAGTTTTCCTTTTTCGGCTGTAAATTTCATTCCACGTAGGGGAACGGTCATCAGGTTACCGGCTTTCCAGCGCATCAGGTCTTCGTAACGGCGGTCTTCCAAGACCATTTCTACACGACGTTCACGCCTGATCTCACGGATGATGGGGCTAACGGCATAATCCAGTTTTGTGGCGTAGATCTCATCGAGCCTAGGGTCTGCAGGCGGGTTGCCAAGCTCTAATTTGCTGCCAGGATATTTTGCAAAGTCAAATCCTGCGCGCTGGCGCAACAGATTGATCGTGCGATCCAGATCATTCTGGGTCAGCGTACCTAATATTGCTTTTGCTTCGGCCAACATCAGCAGTACTTCGCCGTAGCGGAATTCGATAGCCGTTTGCTGGCCGTTTGTTGTCGCTTCATTTTCGGTCCGGTCGCCCATCCAGTGTTTAATGGGAAGGTAGCCCGTTACTGTCGTGCCGCCACCGACATTATAGGACAGTCGGGGATAGGTGATCCCATTTTTTTCGAGACTGGTGGTTCCGTCGGTTCTATTGAACAAAGAACGATTTTCACCTGGATAATTAATGGTTTGCTTCAGCCGCGGATCGCGGTTT
>JAQZAZ010000031.1 GCA_029239355.1 Sphingobacterium sp. | reverse complement strand
TTAATTCAGCATAAATAATGTATATTAGGCTTGGGTATTAACCTTGCCCGATTGAAAAGTAGCATGCCATGATAGTAACCACGACCAATTCCATCGAAGTGAGGGAGATTTCACGATATAATGATCCAATAGCAGCCAATGTTGTCATCGGCACCAATATCCTTAGCGATATAGGAGCGAGCTATGTAGATTTCTTTGTGCACCTTTTGGAATCTTATTATAATCGAATTTATGTTATTTAATGCTGCAAAATTTACTCACCATCACGTTTTAAAAAAATATAGAATATGAAAATTATATCGTTCGGGGTCAATAATTTTAGGGGAATAGCTGGCGGATTAGAAAAAAATATAATCGAGTTCAATAATTCGAATACGATTTTTCTGTTAGGCCAAAATAACGTTGGAAAATCTAGTTTTTTAAAAGCTTATGAGTTTTACTATAAAAATTCAACACCATTAGCTGAAGATATCTATAGAATGGATCCTGAAAACATTATCGAATTTGAGTTGGTATTACAACTTGATGATTATGATTTCGCGAAAGATTCTATAAACAATAAAAAAGAAGGATTAAAGAAGTGGCTAAGCGAAAACAATTACCTTAGAATAAGAAGGACTATAAAGCCTTTAGATGGAAAGAAGGTGAGTTTTGAAAAAGCAGAAAACTTTACTTGGAGTTATGAAAATGGAATATGGGAAAAGAAAAATTATGGAGGTATAGGATTAGATACAGTTTTTCAAGCGGCTTTGCCAACACCAATTTTCATTAAAGCTATGCCCACTGAGGCTGAGGGGGAAGCTATTATTAACGAGATTTTGAAACAAAAGGCAAGTTCGAAGTTAGAGGATAAAGAAAGACAAGAATTAAAGGAGGCACAGGCGAAAATTCAGCAACTTCAGGATAAGTTGTATAATCCTGATTCGATCAAAACGTACAAAGAAGAGGTAAACAAATATTTTCAATCATTATTTCCGAATACAAAAATAGAACTAAGCGAAAAAGATAAAGCTAAATGGACTGAAAACTCTATCGGTAAAAGCTTTTCGATACATTTCGAGCACAGTACTGACGGTATTAAAGATAATACAATTCCAACTAGTTATGAGAGAATAGGACATGGTGCAGTACGTTCTGCCATTTTTTCACTATTACTGATGAAAGATATTGCTGAAGAATTTGTTAGAGTTGAACATCGAAAAGACTATATAGTTCTATTTGAAGAACCGGAATTGTTCCTACATCCAAAATTGATGAAACAATTGAGGTCTTTAATATACCAAGTAAGTGAAAGCAATACTCCGTACCAGATTTTATGTGCTTCTCATTCGCCTCAGATGATAGACATCACTAAAGAAAAGTCATCCTTGGTTAGAATGGTAAAGAATAATGAAGGAACACAATTATATCAGATTAATGATGAATTTCTTAAGGATTCGAAAGATATTAAAACGAAGGAACAACTTAAGCAGGAGATGAATGAGGTTTTGCGGTTCAATCCATTTATTTGCGAGTCTTTCTATGCTGATGAAGTTATTTTGATCGAAGGTCCTACAGAGGAAATAATCTTAAGGGGGTATCTAAATGAGATTCAATCTGATAAAGATATTTTTGTAGTTAACTGCGGTACAGTGAATAATATACCTTTTTTCCAAAAAATATTTTCTCGATTTAATATTAAGTATCATGTTATTTGTGATTCTGATAAAGCGGCACTACAAGAAGTAGATGAATATGGCCTTGTAGGATTTATTGCAGGAATTCAGAAATCTATCTACGATCAGTTTAGATCGGATTATCAAAAGGATAATTATAAATGCGGTCTATTTCAAATCAACGAGCCAACATTTGAACCTGCCCACCAAAATGAGAATATTGTTGAAATTTTAAGATATAGTAATTTGTATCAAGCAGCCGATGGAAAGCCATACAATGCCAATTTATATTGGAAAGAGATTCTTCAACCCAATCTCTCAAAAGAAGAAATAGATCAAGTGCCAATAATTAGATACTTAAAGAATATTACAAATCATTAGAAAACTAAATTTCACGTTAATCATTATAATGAGATTAATACGTGAAAATATCGATAAAATTTAAATTAGTAGGCAGAAATTATCATCATGACATTAAAAGAACTTGCAGAAAGCTTCCCGGAAATCTATAAACAGTATTGCGATCATTATTCTAGTCGGAAAATGAAATTAAAGCCCATTGATCGTCTGATTGATTTTATAGAGTCGAGATACAATATTAGCATTATAAATATTGTACAAGAAAAAAATCAGAACTTTCGACCTTGCATAAGAATAAATGAAAATGAAACAACATATGATATCTCGTTACCACTAAGCCGAAGCAAGTCTTTTTTAGTCACTAAGGCCTTGGAGGCTATAAACATGGGATTAGTGAAATAGACCGGGTTCGCAATTAACGAATAAATATTAAAAAATGAATATTAAAAACGATACTCTACTTCAAGATTTTTTGAACCATTTGAACCTAGAAGGAAATAATGATATTATCTTTTCAGCACCCTTTGGGACTGGAAAGACCTATTTCTTAAAGGAAGATTTTATACCCAAATGTGAAGAACAGTATAATGCGATACATCTGTATCCTGTCAATTATTCTGTATCAAGTAATGAAGATATATTTGAGTTGATCAAGTACGATATACTTTTTGAACTAATATTGAAATATGAAGATTCTATCGAGAATATAGATTCATTGGAATTGGACAAAGGCTTGGCATTGCAACTCTATGTGCAGGACAACTTTAAGGCACTGGATTTTACTCAACAAGTATTCAAAGCAACTACAAAGCTGGGAAAAAGTATCTCTGATATACTAGGCTTGTTAAAACTTGAAAAGGATAAATTCGATGAGTTTTATGGAGATTTGAAAACCAACGAATTTGAAACGATAAAGGCATATCTTGAGTCCTTTGAAGGCGGGAGAGGCTTAAAAGAATTTGATACTATATCAGCATTGATTAGCGAAATACTTAGGCGATTGAAAACGGAAACTAAGCAAAATGTTTTGATCATCGACGATCTAGATCGTATAGATCCCGAACATATATTCCGCATTTTTAACGTATTAAGTGCGCATCGTGACTATCATACATCAAAAAATAAGTTTGGCTTTGACAAAGTGATTCTGGTATGTGATATTGAAAATATAAAGCGTATATACGAACACCGGTATGGAAAGCATGTGGACTTTCAGGGATATATAAATAAATTTTATAGTAAGTCTATATACAGCTTTAATAATTCCCGCTATATAAGAGAGGCGCTAACGGATTATTTAGATGGATTGAAATACGAAGATTTTTCTAGGGACTTGAAGTATTTTCGATTAAACTCTGCAAATAGAGACGGATTTTATAAGACCTTTCTGTATCTCTTGCAACTTTTTGTTGAACATCGTAAATTAAGTCTTCGATCGCTAAAAAATATTGACAAAATACCTTTAACACAGCATAACTTCTTTAACAAGGAAACACAATCGAACGATAATATAGTTACCAGTTATAAATTTTTAGTCCTCATTCAGTATATGTCTATTCTTTTTGGGAGCAGGCAAGCTTTTATGAAAGCAGTAAAAGAGCTTAAAGAAGAAGATTTTATTTTTGATTTTCATTCTTTAAGCTTAGAATCATATTACTACAATATGTTCCTTGGGGATTTTTTTGCAATGGTTATCAGTGTTGTGCAGATGAACGTAATGAAAGAAGATATGCAAGGTTTGGAGTTTTCTATTTGGGGAACTGATAAAAAAATTCCGTACAATGTAAAAAGCTATAACTGGGATAAATACGCTGATGTTGCATTTATTAATGATGATTCATTTTACGGCGTAGATATTATTGATTTTTTAGACAAAGCATTAACCATCGTTGAAAACAAGAAGTTGCTTTCCTGACCAGATTTATTATGACAAAATCGAGTACTTCACAGATTAAGATTATGATAGGTTCCACAGTTTGTGGATTCCCTAATCAGCTCGCCCGGACAAGCGATATAATTGCATCCTATGGCTATGAAGCTGTTAATTTGCCTTGAGGAACCTAAATCAATATATTTTGGATATGGGTAAGACGTATTTCGCTAATTCGGTTAGCATGAAACAAATCTTTATTAAAACAGAATTTCTATTTCAGAACATTCCTAGATTCGAGAATGGGTCACAATTTGTCAATAACAATTAGAATGATACGCAAAATCAAATCTAAAAATTTAGTCTTTTAGGGTATAATTCATTTCAAAAAAAATGTCCACAAATAAGCATGCACTCATTCGTTACGAAGCATTAGATAGATGTTTTTGCAACAAAGGTCGGAAGTTTTTTATTGATGATCTGATAATTTATGTTTCGGAGGCGATTAAAGACTATACTGGTAAAGCGGCTTCCATTTCTCGACGACAGATTTTTAAAGATATAGATTTTATGCGTAGCGAGGCAGGTTTTCGTGCGCCTATTGAATCTTATAAAGAAGGGAAGAAAAGCTATTATCGGTACTCGAAAGCTAATTATTCTGTTGCTATACAGCAAATCAATCCAGTCGAAGCAGACTCATTGAAGACCGCTTTGAATATTCTTGGAAGATTCAGTGGATTACAACAATTCGAATTTGTTCAAGAACTCGCACTTAAACTAAAAAAGAGCTTCCAACTGGAGGAAATTGAAGAATGTATTTTCTTCGATCAGAATGAGTATCTAAAAAATATAAACCTACTAGGTGATTTGCTTAAACATATTCAACAGAAGCGGGTGTTGGAAGTTAAATATAAGCCATTTAACAAAGAGATTGAAGAAACGTTTGTTTTTCATCCCTATTTCCTGAAACAATACAATAAGCGTTGGTTTTTATTCGGGAAGCGAGATAGTTTTGAAAATTGGACCAATTTGGCTTTGGATCGAATCTGTAGCGTGACTACCTTGGAAACCCTAGATTTTGTAGCTTCAAAGGAAACGCATAATGCATATTTTGAAGATATCGTGGGAGTTAGCAAACCGGCGAATACTGAGTCTTTGATTGTTTCAATCAAAGTTAGTATGCCATTGTGGCCATATATAGATTCTAAACCTATCCATCCGTCGCAGACAGTGGTTGAGAGAACTGCAGAATACGTCATTTTAACATTGGATATTATACCCAATTATGAGTTCTTCTCACATATATTGGGTTATGGCTCCACCATTGAGATTTTAGCTCCAGTTTCGGTAAGAGATTCCATGCATAAAAAACTGGAAGACACTATCAGCAAATACAAATCATAAAAAATTATCTGTGCACATTGGTTGCACAGATACAGTACAACTTTGTATCAATATGTCAAATGCAAAGTTTGAAGTATTTGTGAGTTCAAGGAATTCGCAATACTATTTTAGATTAAAGTCTGGTAATGGTGAAATTATTCTTGGTAGCGAAGGCTACGTGAACAAACAAGGATGTTTAAATGGGATAGCTTCTGTTAAGGCTAATTCTCCCTATGACAGCCGTTACCAACGTCAAAATTCCGTTTATAATTATACCTTCAACCTAACAGGGGGGAATGGTGAAATTATCGGGCAGAGCGAAAATTATACGAGTTTAGCCGGTAGGGAGAATGGGATTGCAGCGGTAAAACGTGATGCTCCTACTGCTCCAATAGTTGATCTTGTTTAATAATTAATTGTTATGTGCTTTGTGTTATGATAGATACACGAAGCACATTTTATTTTTTAATCTAATTACTGTAATATTATGAGTACTAAAATAACTGTATCCCTTTATTGTGCAACCTGTGGTCAAGGTAATTTTGAACACAATGAAAATAAATCTTGGGTGAAATGCAAGAACTGTGGACGTGAGTATCCAGGTGGAATAGAAGAATTAGCAACATTCAATCAAAATCAAATTCAAGATGCCGCAGAGGAAGTTGGTCAACAGTTTATTGATGACTTTGCTAAAAAACTAGAGAAAACTTTTAGAGGTAATAAATTCATTAAATTCAAGAGAAGATGAAAATAGATTTGAGCGATCCTTCATTTATTGTTGCCGCCATGGCATTAGTGGGGACTATTTTTACTTATTTCAAGCACGATAAAAAAATAAAAGCTCAGGAGAAACTGATCAATGATTATCAGCTTGGGAAAATTGAAGAGGAGAAAATCCAGAAAATGCAGGCTGAGGTCCGGGCCTCTATTATTGTAGGTAATAAGGGGCTTCGGACTTTAAGAGTATATAACAAAGGGAAGGCTTCTGCAAAAAATGTTCGGTTAATTATACACGATGAGCCTGAATATCTCTACAGTTTGAATCCTTTTCCTTTTCCGCTTTTAAATGAGCATGAAAATGTAGATCTGAATATCCATCTTCACATGGGATCTCCCGATAATATTTCATTTGAATTATTATGGGATGATGCATTCAAAATGAATAATTCTCATTTACAAACCGTTCAGCTTCGTTAGACTGTAATCCAAAAAAAATAAGATATAAATAAGAATTTAAAATTAACAACAATGGACTATACAGAGATCGTAAATTTTTTAAAGGAATTTAATATCAATCCTACTATCATAATGGTAATATTTATCATGTGTGTGGTAACTGCTTTCTTTTTAAGGTTTTTAAATTCCGAAGGCCCCTTAACAGGATTGTTATTCAAAAAAAAGCAGAAACCGAGATCACATTGGTTGCAAAGACATGCTGATTTACGTCATCTTGCGAAAGATATTCAGAAACAACAAGAATTTCGGGAATTGACAGGCATATATATCCATCCACATAAAATCGAGAAGCTCATAGCATTGAGGGATAGTTCGAATGGAGAGTTTGATTGGCCGGAAATTAAGGCTGCGAGGTCGTTTATGGATTTAAATACTGAGCAGCCAAAGGTTAGAATAGGTGTGCAAGCGAAAATCTTTGATATTTTCATTATTACATTATTTTCTGTCGGAGGGATTTGTTTTATGTTACTCTTTTCAATCCTAGTTGTAATTATAGCTACTGAGAAAGATGTAAAACCTAGTCTTTTGGCGTGGCTTCCATTATTTTTCATTAGTATTCTATTTAATTTTATTTTGATGCAATCTTTAAGACGCAATTATAGAAGTGCCAAACTTATTAAAAGAGTATTAGATGGACGGTAATAAACTTAGTGTTTGAAACAATATTCTGTTGTATAACGATTGGTTTTGTTTATATTTGGTTCTAGCTGAATATCTAAATTAAGTATTATCACTATGGCCGTATCTAATTTTCAGTTTTTAGAACAAGAATATCCGTTGCTTTTTAATTTAGCGCAAGCCGCCGAATACAATCTATATCAAGATCCAGCCACATCTTTATTCAAGTTGCGGCAATATGGGGAATACATGGCCAAGCAGATTTTTGAGACCTATGGAATTGACCTACCGGAGGATACGAAATTTCAAAATCTGATTTATAATCTGAGGAGTCAAGGTATTTTACCTTCAAATGTAATTGACCATTTTACAATACTTCGTAAGCAAGGTAATGGTGCCGTACATGAATATGTAGGTACCACTGCGGATGCGACCTCGTCGCTTTTTTCCGCATTTAAACTCGGAAAATGGTTTTACGAATCCTATTCTGTAAGGAATATTGGCATTTCTTCATTAAGATTTGATACACCGAAGGATTTAGATGCCAGACACGCACTGCATATCCTTGAACAGGAAAATAAGGTCTTAAAGGAGCAATATGAGCAGGCGATAACCCAGCATAAAACGGTCAGTGCAGAACAGCGGACTGTATTTACGGAGCGTGCCAAACGGTCCGCATCCAAACTTGATATGGACGAAGCAGAGACCCGAGAGCTTATTGATCTAAATTTGCGTAAGATAGGATGGGAAGCAGACACCAAGTTACTGAACGCTAAGATCCATAAGACCCAACCCGAAAGAGGTCGGAATATGGCTATAGCAGAGTGGCCAGTCAAAGGCGGCTATGCAGACTATGCACTATTTATAGGTACAAGTTTATACGGTGTCATTGAGGCCAAAAAGTACGGACAGGATATATCGACCAATCTTGATCAAAGTAAACGCTATGCAATGAATATTATTTCAAGAGAAGGTATAGACATATTGGGCGACTGGGATGGTTATCGGGTGCCATTTTTATATTCAACCAATGGACGCGAATACTTGCAACAGATTGCTACCAAAAGTGGCGTATGGTATCTTGATGTCCGTGAGAAGTATAATAATTCTAAATCTATCAAAGGATTCCATAGTCCAGCGGATTTGCAAAAAAAGTTTGAACAAGATATCGCACTCGCCAATAAAAAACTAGAAGAGAATTCATTGGATTTTCTTCAGCTTAAGACAGGATTGGGTTTGAGAGATTACCAGATCAAAGCAATTCAAGCCGTCGAGCATATTATTACGCATGATCCCGAGATTAATCGGGCATTATTGGCCATGGCAACCGGGACTGGTAAGACACGTACAGTTATTGGATTAGCTTATCGCTTAATTCAGACCAATCGCTTTAAACGTATTTTATTTTTGGTAGACCGCACCCTACTGGCCACACAGGCGCTTGACGGTTTCAAAGATTACAAGGTTGACGATCTGAAAAGTTTCAGTGACTATTACCACATCGATGGGCTAAAGCATGCATGGCCCGATATCGATAGCCGTATCCACTTTGCAACTGTGCAGAGCATGGTCAAAAGACTTTATAACAATGATAGTGAAGAAAAAGCGCTGAGCGTAGATACTTATGACTGTATTATCGTTGACGAAGCACATCGGGGCTATTTACTGGATAAAGAAATGGACGATGAAGAGATTTACTTCAAAGATCAAGATGATTATGTTAGCAAGTACCGCCAGGTGTTGGATTATTTTGATGCTTTTGCTGTTGGCTTAACAGCTACACCAGCGCTTCATACCAAAGAGATTTTTAATAAACCTATCTTTAACTATAGCTTACGGGAGGCCGTATTAGATGGCTACCTTGTCGATCAGGATCCACCGATCAAGATCAAGACACAACTGTCAGAGGAAGGTATTGTCTGGGAAAAAGGAGAAAAGCCTACTGTTTACGACAAAGAAGGAAATCAGGTTATTGAACTCGATGAATTGAGTGACGAACTCAAGTTTGATATCTCAGGATTCAATAAACGTGTCATTACCGAGAACTTTAACCGTACGGTACTTCGGGAACTTGTCAATCATATTGATCCAGATGGCGATGCCAAGACGCTTATCTTTGCGGCTACAGACCATCATGCAGATATGATCGTCAAACTCCTGAAAGAGGAGTTTGCGGCGGTGGGGATACCTGTGCCTGATGATGCTGTGGTAAAAATCACAGGAATCATTGACAAGCCAGCGGAGAAAGTCAAGCGTTATAAAAATGAGAAATATCCAAATATTGCCGTTACAGTCGATCTGTTGACCACAGGGATTGATATACCTAAGATTGCTAATCTCGTCTTTATGCGTCGTGTTCGATCACGTATCCTATACGATCAGATGATCGGGCGTGCCACCCGTCTCTGTCCAGAGATAAACAAGGAGAGTTTTCGTGTTTTTGATGCGGTCAATCTCTATGAGGGTATCAAAGACTATACGGAAATGAAACCACTGGTTGTTAATCCTTCGGTTGATTTCAGTACATTGAACAGAGAATTTGCAGCTATACAAACCAATGAACGGGCTGCTGTGCAGGTTGATCAGATCATAGCGAAGTTGCAACGCAAAAAACGAGCCGCAGGCCTAGATGCTGAAATGATCAAATACTTTACAGGAGCGGATACATTGGATGAATTTATCCATCACCTTCGCGAGAAAGATATTGCAGAGCAGGTGAAATTATTGACTGAAAAAACGGAGCTCTGGAAGTATTTAGACGAGTACAGGCAAGCGCCGGCTCATCAGTTTTATTCCAATCATGCTGATGTACTTCGCGAGGTAAGTACCGGCTATGGTAAGATGGACAAACCGGAAGATTATATCGAAGGGTTCAGACGTTATCTTGAAGAAAATCAAAATGAGATAGCTGCACTTAAATTGATCGCAACATCTCCGACGCAACTAAAACGTGCCGACCTCAAGGAACTAAGCTTATTACTTGATACCAAGGGTTATAATCTTCGCACCCTACATGATGCATGGAAAAATGCAAAAAGACAAGATGTGGCTGCCGATATTATTGCCTATATTCGTACCCTTATGCTTGGATCCGTACTTGAAAGCCGAGAAGATCGCGTCAAAAAAGCCTTTCAACGACTGTACCAGGAACAAAATTGGACGGTGCCGCAGAAGAGTTTGCTCCAGCGGATTGAAAAGCAAATGATCGCCGAAGGCATTGTTACTGTCGAAGATCTCGACAAGCAGCCCTTTGATGAGATCGGTGGATTTGAACGGATCAATAAAAGGTTTGAAAATCACTTGCCCGATATTCTGCAGAAGATCAATACTTATATGTATAATGGAAATCAAACAGCTTGATCATGATGAATAAAGTGTCCATTCGTTTTTTTGATGACCGAGAGGTACGCGCTATCTGGGATGATGAGCTTAGCAAATGGTGGTTTTCAGTGTTGGACATTGTGGCCGTTTTGACCGATCAAGATGATTATAGCAAAACCCGAAACTATTGGAAATACCTCAAAGCTAAGCTGAAAAAGGAAAATAATGAGTTGGTTAGTGCCACTACCCAACTGAAACTTCTTGCTGCTGACGGGAAAAGGTATAATTCGGATATGCTGGATCATGATGGTATAATCGCTTTAGGAAAGACGTTCCCTAGCACCAAAGCAAACCGTTTTATAGAATGGTTTACCTATAGCGACGAGACCATCGACGGCAAGAGTAAAAATAAAGCTTATGCCCTGTTTGAAAGCTCGTTCATTGAAAGCATTGAAGTAGGCACTGTCAAAGGTCTACAGCAGATACATGCCTATTTATTTGGTGGGCTGTATGATTTCGCGGGACAGATCCGCTCAAAGAATATTGCCAAAGGAGGCTTTCAATTTGCGATGGCGCAATTCCTACCTAATACGTTAAAAGATGTCGAAGCCATGCAGGACAAAACATTTGATCAAATAGTAGACAAATATGTGGAAATGAACATTGCCCATCCATTTATGGAAGGCAACGGACGAAGTACGCGTATTTGGCTAGATCTCATGTTCAAAAAGGAATTAAAAAAAAGTGTAGACTGGAGCAAAATATCCAAAGCCGATTATCACCAAGCCATGATAAAGAGTGTAACGAATAGTCAACCATTGAAAATATTTATAAAGAATGCGCTGACTGATGATATTCACAGCCGAGAGATGTTTATGAAGGGAATAGACTATTCCTATTATTACGAAGAGAATTAATTTAAAAAAATGAGCGCTGAAGAAATCGCACAGAAACTTTGGAATCTCTGTAACGTCCTACGTGATGACGGAGTTACCTATCACCAATATTTAAATGAATTGACTTATATTCTTTTCCTTAAACTTTCTGAAGTACGGAAATTTGAACAGGAGATACCAGAAGAGTACCGCTGGGACAAGTTTAAGTCAATCAAAGATAATAAAGAATTATACGACACCTACCGTGAGCTGTTGGCTACTATCTCTGCAAAGACGCTGAATGCAACGATCAAGGAGATCTATACCAATGCAAGCAGTATGCTGCGTAAGCCAGTTAACTTACGTACCCTAGTGACAGCTATAGATGGTATCGACTGGTTTGAAGATACAGAGAAAGACCAGATTGCGACGATCTATGAAGAACTGTTAGAGAAAAATGCCAACGAGAAAAAATCAGGTGCAGGACAATATTTCACGCCACGTCCATTGATCAATGTGATGGTCGATCTGTTAGTGCCAAAAATTGGTGAACGCTGGAATGACCCTGCTGCGGGCACATTTGGTTTTATGATTGCAGCAGACCACTATCTTAAAGCAAAGACCGATAGCTATTTCACATTGGGCGAGAAGGAACTGCACTTTCAGAAGTATGAAGCCTTTACGGGCTGTGAACTCGTACAAGATGCCCATCGCTTAGCATTAATGAATGCCAAGTTACATGGTATAGAGTCACCGATTGCCTTAGCGGACACACTGAGCAAAGAAGGAGAGGCTTTCAACAATTACGATGGCGTATTGGCCAATCCACCCTTTGGTACCAAAAAAGGAGGGGAGCGACCTACGCGGACGGACTTGACCTTTTTAAGCTCCAATAAACAACTCAACTTCTTACAACATATCTACCGCTCTTTAAAAAAAGACGGTAAAGCACGCGCGGCAGTTGTATTACCGGACAATGTGCTGTTTGAAGACGGTGACGGCTTAAAAATCCGTCGTGACCTGATGGACAAGTGTAATTTGCATACCATACTGCGTTTGCCTATAGGAATCTTTTATGCCGCAGGTGTTAAGACGAATGTATTATTTTTTACACGTGGCAAGACCGAAACCGGCAACACCAAAAATGTATGGGTCTACGATATGCGGACCAATGCACCGAGCTTTGGCAAGAGGACACCATTTACCCGCGCAGCATTTGCCGATTTCGTAAAAGCATACACAGGTGGGACTTCTATTGATGAAGTCAAAGAAAACTGGCAAGGCGATATTGACGAAGCTAAGCGTGTTGAGCTAACGAAAGACGATAACCGTTGGCAGGTATTCAGCCGTGAAGCCATTGCAACCAAAGGGGACTCGTTGGATATTGGGTTAATAGCAGACAGTTCGTTGAGTAGTGGAGACGATCTTGGCGAACCGATTGATATCGCTCGTGAAGCGTTATTGGAACTAGATGCTATTACCAAGGAGTTGAATGATTTGATAAAGGAGTTGAGCTAATGGAAAAGTTATTGCCGAAAGGATGGGAAGAAATTAATCTCAAAGAATCAGTCGACTTTAGAAAGGGGAAAAAACCTAAAGTTTTATCTAAAGAGTATTTTGAAGGGGCTGTTCCATACTTGGACATACTGGGATTAGAGAGGAATATTGTGTCTTTTTATGCAGATTCCGAATCTGCAAAGTATTTTAAAAACAATGATGTAGTAATTGTCTGGGACGGTTCTCGAAGTGGATTAATACTAAAACCTAAGTCTGGTGCAATTGGATCAACCTTGGGTGCACTATCTCCGTATGGTTATAAAAGTGACTTTTTATATTATTTTCTTCTATCACAATACGAAGTAATTAATTCTAAAGCAAGAGGTGTAGGTATTCCCCACGTTGATCCAACTTATTTGTGGGGTCTGCAACTTCCTCTCCCTCCACTTGCCGAACAAGATCGTATTGTCGCTAAGTTGGACACACTCTTTGCTCAACATAAGAAGATAAAAGTGGCACTTGACCGCATTCCGAAATTACTAAAAACTTTTCGCCAGCAAGTGTTGGCACGCGCTGTAACCGGGAAACTATTAAAACCTAAGGATATTGGTAATTTTAATGATTATTCAATAAATGTCATAACTGGTCCCTTTGGTTCGGCGCTACATAAAAGTGATTATGTGTATGATGGAATTCCGGTCATAAATCCAAGTCATATCAAAAATGGTAGAATATATGTCGATCCCAAGATAAGTATCAATACTACTAAGTTTGAAAGCCTAAAGCCATGGCATCTTCTAAAAGGTGATGTTGTATTAGGGCGAAGGGGTGAGATGGGACGAGCGGCTCCTGTAGAGAGATCGAATTCAATGCTATGCGGAACTGGAGCAGTAATTCTTCGAAGCACTAAAATTGATCCTTTATTTTTGACCTTGTATTTAAGGAGTGAAATTTGCGTAAGTTTTTTGACAAGTAATTCTGTCGGTTCGACTATGATTAATCTGAACCAGAAAATTCTAAAGTCATTGCCTATTCCGTTGTATTCTCTCGAAGAACAACAAGAAATCGTCCGTCGAGTAGAAAGCCTTTTTGCTAAGGCTGATGTTATTGAAACTCGTTATCAAAGGCTAAAAGCAAAAGTAGACAAATTGCCGCAAGCTATCCTGCATAAAGCCTTCAAAGGTGAATTAGTGTCTCAACTCCCTACTGACGGCGATGCTAAGGACTTGTTGGAAGAGATTATGGCGGTAAGGGCCGAGCCTAAAGGAAAGAAGCGAAAGGAAAGCATTTAGTTCTTAGACCATGGAAGCAATAGTCAATTGGATAAAAATTGTATGGAAGGATCCAGTATGGAGTAAAGTGATTTCAGCAGGAATTATAGGTATAATAATTTGGTTGGGAAAGCTTTTTCCTATATTAATCAATATACTTACGTACAAAATAGATCTCTGGCTTACGCTTATCTTTATAATCATAACGTTTTTTGTTTCGAAATACTATTCAAATAAAAGAAAAAAAAAGATTGAGCGAGATCGCAAGGAGGAATCAATTATTGCTAATAACCTTGCAATTGAAAAAGAATATAATGATAGGGTATGGCGCGCATTTAATGGCTTAGAGGAACAAAACTTAAAGTTGCTGAAAGCAATATACAAGATGCCTTTTTCCGATCCCGATGATAAAACATCCCGTATGCTTAGTACTTCAGATTTCCGTATCTATGCGACAAGCATAGAAAAGACAAATATACCGACCGGCAATCGAACATACAGACCGTGTATCACTATAGATTATATTGGAGATAAAGCTCATTTGAGCTTCGATAAGTACTTCTTCGAATTACTTGAAAACTATAGCAATACTAACGAGAAGACGAAATTGTAAAACTCTTTGCGAAATTTTGATAAAAGAACATGACCGACCTAAGATATCAACTATTAAAAGATTTTATAACCGAGTGGCCACCCGAACGTATTCAGCGAATGACACTTCAAGAGTATACGAATCGGAATAAAAACTCCTTATGCTACTGGTTGGAAGCTAAGTCCAACAATTTAGGTAGTATATGGGGCGGTTCCTCTTTTAAATTCGGGATTTACGAGAAAGATCAAAAGCATAAAACATATAATACACGCGGTCGACTGAGTGATGATGAATATGCTTGGTATGCAAAATACGGAAAGACTAGAGACGAAGCCTTTGATAAAGTAAAGTCTTTACTTATTGAAGTGCTGGAAGCTGTAAGAGAGAGAAATTATCCACTTATTGATCGTATAGATCTGGGAGATACCATCAAATGGAAGTTAGCATTTATTTACAGTGATTTTCAAGTCCTCAATATATTTAGTAAACCAAAACTCGCTAATATCTGCAAAGACTTAAAACTGCCATTAACCAAAAAGGATACATTTTTTGAGCTACAGGATCGAATATTGAGGAGCAAACCTTCACATCAGGATTATTTTCTATTTGGTGACCAGTTTTGGAGAAATATCGAACCTTCAAAAGAGCTTATAGCAACTTTGACGTCATTGCGGAGTGATTTGACTTTATACTTTGAGGGACTAGATAAGTTAATTGAAGAATTAGATATACAACGGGATTCTGAGAAAATATATCTTAATTATGACACATCGAAAAAGTTGGTTTTTGGAATTGGTCAGCGTTATATTTTTAATTTGGACACCGAGGGGTTTCGCTTTATAAGTGATGAGCCAATTACCACGCGTTATGAGCAATTTGATGGTACGCCGAAGGCATATTTAAATCACACGCCAATATTGGAGAATATTGACAAAACAATAGAAATAATTGGAACCTCTGCTGCAGGAATAATGTCAAGCGCGTTAAAATCGGGATTTCTAAAATATGACAAACCAGATTTAAGAGAAATGGTATTCAATAAACTATTCCGTAATCAAGTGTTTAATCTATTGGATCAGGTACAAGAACCTTCTTCAAATTCAAGCGACGCTAATATGATCCACCCACTAAACCAAATCCTTTTCGGTCCTCCAGGAACCGGAAAGACCTATAACAGTATAGACAAAGCGGTAAAGATAGCAATTGGGCAATCAGGAACCCACGCTGAAAACAAAGTTGAGTTTGATCAATTGCGTAAAGAAGGACAGATCGAGTTTGTGACCTTCCACCAAGGATATTCTTACGAAGACTTTATGGTAGGTATCAAGCCAAATACTGATACGGAGCAGCTAACCTTCAAACCACATAAAGGGATTTTTTATCGCGTGGTCGAGCGTGCAAAAGTAAACTATATTGCGTATAAAGAGCAGAAGGAGGAATTAAGATCTTTCGAAGCTATCTTTGAAGAATTGATCGAGCCACTTGTAGATGGACAGACAATCGAAATTCCGATGAAAGGAGGGAATGCTTTTATCATTACAGATGTTGACAATGGTACTATCCGTTTTAAAAAACCAAACGGTTCTGATCGCCATACCCTGAGCGTTGACACGCTGAAAGCGATTGTGGAAGGCAAACGAGAGTTTAATTCTGGTCTAGGCGTCTACTATAAGCCATTAATGAAATTAATCCAAGAACGTCAGCAACCCACAGCAGCACCCACACCATTGAAGAACTTCGTCATTATTATTGACGAAATCAATCGTGCCAATATATCTAAGGTATTTGGCGAACTAATCACTTTGCTTGAAGACGATAAGCGTATGGGTAAGGAAAATGCATTATCCTTAACTTTGCCAAATGGTGAACCCGACTTTAGTATTCCGCCGAATGTGCACATCATCGGCACGATGAATACAGCCGATAAATCCATTGCTCTAGTAGATATTGCTCTTCGGAGGCGCTTTGAATTTGAAGGGTATTATCCTGATTATGAAACATTATCTACCTTCAATGGTACGTACAGCATGATATTACAAAAGATTAATGAAGCCATATATACACGTAAGAAAACGGCTGATTTTCTAATCGGACATGGCTACTTTATGAAAAAAGATGAATCTTTGGATACGGTATTACTCAAGAAGGTCATTCCTCTATTGATGGAATACTTTTCTGGGCGCACAGAAGAAGTTAAGGAGATTTTAAAAGCCGCAAATATCAATGCTGAATACAATACGTTGAATTATAGGTGGCATATCAATCCGACTACGCTCGATGAAATCTATAACTAGCTTCGAATTCGGACAAACTTTTGATGTCACTTCCAGAGATGAATTGGAGGAGTACCTACGTGCGATTTGGAAAGCCCATTATAGCTATGAAGTTGAGACTTCGCCTAGTCAGACTGAGGAGAATGCCAATCGGCAAGGTATACTTCGGTTTGATGGCAATACAGCGCGGGCGAGGAATTTCATTGGATTCATTCAAAGCGAGTACGAGTCTATCGAAATATATCCGAAAATATTTCGTGAGGTTAATATGGAGAAGCATATGATGCTTAAACATCTCTTTTATTGGTTTGACTATTGTCGAAAATGGAGGTTTCCTTTCACTGACGTAAATCTGAGTGATTTACAAGACATCGATCTACCGGATTTGATTTTAAATTTGATTGCTAATCAACTATACGGGGTTGTTTCCACAAATCCGATTTCCCTGTATCAGAATATGGAAGAAGCTATGCTAAAACCAAAAGGCTCGCTAAACTTCGGACGCTATATTTCAAGTAGTATGGTAAACGGCAACTTTCATCTGTTGCAGTGTGATCATCAACCGATGGAATATGACAATCGGCTTAATCGGACTATTAAATATGTGGCACGCTTGTTATTGTCTAAATCTCGATTTGCTGAAACATGTCAAAAACTAGAGGATATTATTTTTATATTGGATGAAGTGGAAGATCAAGTGTGCAACACCTCTTTTTTAGACCACATTCCTATAAGTCCGTTTTACCAGGAATACCAAACAACGATCGGCTTGTGCCGTATGGTATTAGAACAACATGTCTATAACCATCATTACGAGCATTCAAAACATTGGTCGTTGCTTTTGCCCATGGAATATGTATTTGAAGATTTTATTGCAGGATTTTTAGAAAAGCATTTCTCGGCAGATTGGGAAGTGAAATATCAAAAATCGGATCTGTATCTGACAGATGAAAAAGTATTTCAGATGCAACATGACATTTTCTTGGTGTATAAGAAAGATAGATCGATTAGAATTATCGTTGATACCAAGTATAAGTTGCGGGGTAATTTTAAAGAGGACAAGAAAAAAGGGATAGCACAAAATGATCTTTATCAGATGACATCCTATACCTTCCGAAGAGGTTGCAGCAATGTACTTCTCTTATATCCCAATCAATCTGATGAGATTGAACAAGATGACAGATTTCATATAAGTTCTGGGCTATATTATAATCATAAGATAGCGGTAGTCGCTGCCGAGATTCCATTTTGGTCTCGCAAAGGTCATCAAAATATAGAGGGCTTACTTCTTAGAACTTTGAGATCTTTATTATATAATTTCGCAGGTACTCAAATAGTAGATGCTTAATTAAATAGGCAAGCGATCTGTGCTTCGATTTTTTTTTGTCATTAAGTAATTAATTATTAATCTTTAAAGTTTTTTATGTCAGCTCACTCTAAACTTAAAATGTCCCTAATTGTAGTATTTTCAAAAATTTTCGATTATGATACTAGAGAACCAGAGGTTATTTTACAACCTTATGGGAAAGCACTTACGCTGAAAATGATTGCAGTGATGAATTCTATTTTACAAAAAGGAATAATAGAAATTCAACCCCAAATCATCTCTTGGTTCGGGGCCAAAGGAAGGATCGGGGGGATAATAAATTCCAAAATTTTTCATGGTTATAGAAAGGAGATCGGAGAAGGAGCACGGCTTATTTTAATAAACCACTATACAAATCTGAAAATGAATATATTGGCAATGAGCCTTCCTGAAGTGGAACACACTATTGAAATAGATTTTGATCAGTCACATTTGGATTTTTTTATTGCTTATCTTAAAATGAATGAAATATTCGCTGATAAACAAGATAGCATAGGTGAAACTGTACCGGAAGAGTATTATGGGATATTGAGGGCTACGTGGTTATCCACTGCTTCATTAATCAGTAGCTATGATTTTAGTTATTTCAGTCTTGAGCAAACAATTTATCAACTGATAAAGGTGAAACACTGTTTGGATTTTCTCGAATCATACAATAATAATTTATTTCAGCTATATCTTGCGTCTATGCAAATTAGTGGTTTTCAAGACTACGCTACTAAAATATTTCCTCTATTAATGCTTTGCAATGGTGATGCAATTACTATAAATGGAAATGATAAAGTGAGCCAAGATTTTCTGGAATTATATAACCATCAGAATGATATCGAGGAAAACAAAAAAAATATAGAAGAATTTGATTTTTTACCTATCCGGAATAAGCCTCTTTATTTAGTGTCCAAAAACGAATACGTAATAATCAATAGGGCTATGATATTCAATAAGGTATATAATTCAATTTATTGGGATTGTAAATCAATTGTTAGATCTAACCCAAAATTAGGTATTTCTGAAAATCGTTTCCGAGTAGATTATACTACCTGCTTTTCTGAAGGTTATCTTGTTTACAAATTGATGAAAAGAGCCTATGAGAAAAAGAGTGTTATAAATTTTTCTGGCGCAGAAATAAAGCAAATGATGAAAAGTTCAGAACCAGATTAGTATGTTCGGAATGGGAACAAAGTTTTTTTGATGGAAGTTAAAGATAGTTTTATTTCTGGGATCGCTAAGCAATCTTTTAATATCGTTAGTATTCAAGAGGAAATAAAAAAGAAATACTATAGCACAGAGGGACCTGAAAAAGCGATAATGCAATTAATTACCAGGATAAAGCTATGCTTAACAAAGAAGTTCCCATTTGATCAAAACTATAGGCCGCAATCTTTAAGATTGTATCCTATCCTTATTGTTTATGATATAAACCTAACTGTTCCTGGTATTGAAAGTTTAATGAATGAATGGTTCAAGATAGAACGAGAAAAGCTTACAATTCAACTTGAGGAGAGTGGGATTATTGGTTTTCATATAAATGATTTAGTAATTCTTCATATCGATGGCTTAATTGGGCTTACTGAATATATTAGAGCGGGAAAAGTGAAATTAGAGAATTTGATCAATAACCACCTTTGTCGTAGGAAATCACTATTGAAAGTTGATAAAAAGACATCTTTTAATGAGTTGAAATCTAGTGTGTTGGATAGTTACTTGTCGTTTAATCAATATGTTGTGGATTTTATTCGATCAATCCCTTCTAAAGAGAGATTGATGTCACCTGAATTTACAGATTTAAGAAGAAATTAAATCATGAGCTAACACGAGATATTATATGTATGTGAATCATACAGATGCTTTCAATAACTTTATGTTAAAATGATGGTATAACCGCCAATTTGGCACATTCCTACATAATTTATAACAATGTAAAATGAGGTAAAAAGCGTCTTGAATAGGTTAAGCTTTATGAGACTATAGGCATTGAAGCGATTGTATGTTTAATGTGTGATATAACTAAACCTACTCTGAGGAAATTATTTAAACTATATAAATAATTTGACACGGTTTGAGTTACACTTCCCAGGTTGCCATTTTTTTGGCACATATCAAAACCTTTAATTATTTTGAACAAGTAAATACACACCATTAACTATTCTTTTTGCGATTGCGGGAGTTACAGCTGCTTTGGTATGAACAAGTTGATTCCTGGTATCGGACCATAATCTAATTTCTACATACTCCTTATCGTTAATGATTCCAAATTCTTTAGCGGACGCATAAATGGAATATGGTGTGGTAGTTTTTAAAGGGACACTTTTGACTAGTTCAACACGCTGCCTCATATATACTTCTAATAATGTCATAGCGGAGATGACGGCCGCACGATACTCTTTCTTATTAAGTAATCTCCGAGGCTCTTCATCATAAGTTGTTTTAAGCGGCTCAACTACATCTCTAAACCAATGCTCTATTCGATCGCTCAATTGATCAATTTCATCGAAAGGATTTTCAGGTCTTACAATGTATTTCAGATTTTGTATGTCTGATGGTATTGGAGAATTTTCTGATTGGATAACTAAAAGCCTTGATAGATGTTTATTTTCGCTCATGACCAAGCCAAGTTCAAACATGGTATTTTGTGTAGCGAGATCGAGTACAATAAATTCTGCCTTATTAATTAATGCTGTAACCTTTGCAATCCAATTATCTCCTATTGAGATCACATCATCCGCACTAATAGGAACAAGTCCATTATTTGCAGCAATCGGGAAAATATACTTTTTGTAGAATGGCAGTAACTTTATTGGGATTGAAAAAAAGCATAATCTATTGTTCGTGTCATCAGGCAATGCAAGCTCCGCTAAAGTGGCTTCCTCACTCACCGTTGGTAATTTCAATACTTCGTTGTTCCAGTATTCCTTCAATTCGGTAAAAACTTCCTCTAGAATTTTTGGATAATCTGCTGGATTACCTTTTATGTTAATCACCTTAACTCCCCTTCGTTCAAATCTGGCTTTTTCATGTGGGGAGCAGTCTATTTTTAAGACATAAGCTTGCCTCCGTAAATTACCAAGCCTATCTTTTATTACTTGCCAGATTTGCCTAAAGTCAGTATCATCTAAACTATAACCTATAAATAATGGTGTTCTAATTATTAGGAGATTTGCTAGATATGTCGCTAACATTGGGTTTTTAGTTAGAAATCTATCATAATCTTCTTCGGTCACCACTAACTTGTTAGGGTGATGTAAATCGCCATGAAGTTTAAGAATGGTAATTCCATCACCGGAATTGGAAATCGATAATTGGTCTTCATCGATAATCGGTCTACAATATTTTGGAATTAATCCATAGCCCTGTTCTAAAAGGAACTCAAAATTTGTTGTGCAGACAATATCGAATTGTAGTTCACAAAATGCTTTATGCGTTCTTCCAGGCTTTACTGAACTTAGTAGCAAAAGTTGTGTCAGTTTTTCGACAAGGTTTGTCCTTGAATACTCATGGCAATAGGCCGATATAGCATCAATTGCATTGGTATATTTATAATCTTGAATGTCATCAGCTATTGCTCTTCCTAATTCATCCCAATCAAGCATCTTCTTGTTTTTAGGGATATCAGCATTCTTGGAAAATCCTGCACCTATTATCGGTAGGCAATGATTACTTACCAAATCTTGCAAAAATGGCTTAGGAAAATATTCAAGGTACTTGTACTTTTTCATTCAATCTCAATTTCGCTATTACTTTTATAAATGTATTTCTAATAATCTAAGCTAAAATATTCATAATTTCACGCAATCTGCCAGCTAAACGCTCATTATAAGTCTTGTCTTGATTTGTCATCGACTCACTTTAACTTCCTACGGTAAAGGTTTGTATTTTTCTTTGAAGGATGCTCTATTATTTCAACCTCTTTGTGCTTTTTCAATTCATTTTGTAACGATGTGCCGCTAATCTTCAATCCCTTATCCTTAAAATACTGCACGATTTCATTAGTTTCTACAAACGATTCAAAAAACTTGTTATTAACCAGATTCTGATTAATAGCGTCGAGAATTTTTGGTTCATTCATAAAAAAATCTCGTATCTGATGATCATCTTTGAACTTGGAGAACAATTCTTCTTTAAGGTTATTAGGAACTTGAAAATTACTTGATGAAACCTGATCAATCGAATATTCTGTAAACGCAATTAATTTTTTCATTGTTTCGACTTTTAACCCAGTATGTCCTTGCTCTATGTTAACGATAGTAGTTTGAGACACTCCTGTCAATTCCGAATAAAGTTTTACGGAAAGATTGAGCATTTTCCGTATTGCTCGAATGTTTTTTCCAAAATATGATTCCATTTAGCAAATACACAAATTGAAATCATTTTAAATTGACCAATTATTTGATTATTTTAAAATAATTTGTATTTTTGATACGTTGATTAAGAGATTCTTAATCTGGCATTTGAATAGAAAGTCTCGGTCACAAATTCCGACAATTTGATCCAAACGAGGCGGTAGTTCAATGCCTGTGACGGTATTTTACGTATCTTAGATGCGTACTATAGCGCACGGGCTACTACTGTAATTCCGTTTTGGAGGGCGTCGGAACCCTGTGGCACGGTTTGGAGTAGCCCGCTATAGTTATCTAAGCTAAATGAGACTCATCGAAATAACCCTAAAAGGTGAGTTATGATTATTAAAAACAAACATTCAAAAAATCCCAATCCGCCTTAGTTCTATTAAGGCTAGAGGTCTGTATGACCATCCGAAAAAAGTGTCATTGTAAATATATCATCTGCTTTGTAACCAATTAGAGACTACTATATCGGAACATTTTTACGAGTTATTCTAATGACCTGATCCAGCGTCTACGCAAGGAAAGGGGAAGATTACGACCATTTTTAAAACCTTAAAATGAACAATTTTATAAGGACTGGGAGAGGTATTGCCTGTTCAAAACTGGTAGCCCAGTATGTAAATTTAGTAAATACACAACCTAGGTGTATTGAAAGTAAAGTTTATAGCTTAAAAGAACTACTGACCATAAGGACTCTTTTAGTAATTGCTACTGTATTTTATATGTTTAGTTTATCAGCTCAGACGCCCCGCAAGGACAGCGGGGCCAAAGGGCTGAAAATAATTGAACCACTAAAAATAGGAGATACAGTTCCGGATGAATTTTGGACTGCATCCTTGAACGCTATGTACAACAGCTCTAATAAGAATGCAATAACTCTTAAGGAGCTCAAAAATAGAAAATTGATCATTCTGGACTTCTGGGCGACATGGTGTGGTGCCTGTATTGGATCAATACAAAAGTATGTTAAAACAGATGCGTATACGGATGCAGATATAGCATTCCTCGGTGTCACTTATCAGGACAAAGAAGAAGTCACCAAGTTCAACGAAAGGTTTAAGCTTAACTTTCCAACGATAATCGGCGATACAGTGCTCAGAGCTTATTTTCCATATAGGATAATTCCGCATATCGTAGTTATCCAACACGGAAAAGTTTTGACTGTTGCCCACTCTGAAATATTGTTACCCGAAAATGTCCAAAAATTGAAAGAGGGTAAATATCAAGAATATCTTGCAAAAAGCGATATCCTTGATTTTGATAAAACCAAAGTCATCCTAGACCAAAAAAACAGTAGAATTAAGGATGCTATAAAATCCAGAACGGTTATAATGGGGCCTATAAGTGGACTTTCAGCGTTTGGATCTTATAAAAAGACTGATAGCACACAAAGGCTTTACCTAACAAATCATAGTCTGTTGTTTGCAATGTACAAGCTCCTTGATGTTTATTGGCATAACCGGATCTTTTTAAAGATAAGTAATGAAGATCAATTCGACTACTTCGGCTTCGAAGATCAACAAAAATTTCCTTACACTGTATGGTTAACCAAATATGGTGCTGGCTTAGAATCTATCGCCCCATTGAACATCCCAAAAAAAGAATTAAAGTGGAATGCATTGATCGCACTGCTCAATACAAATGGATATGACCTTTCAGTCGTTGAGAAAGAAGTGGAAACCAAACTGATATATCCTAAAGGAAATAAAAAGTTACACGCGCCAGCTGATAATGTGACGATTGAGGAACTACTGAAGTCGCTGAACTACCAACAAAAGGATATGGGGAGGGTGCCAATCTATTTGTCCAGTGATTTAATCGATAAACAGGACAGGATTTCTATAGATCTCCATAAGATAAGGGATGAGGAATATTTACAGAACATATTGTCTGAATATGGCCTAAAAATCAAAAATCAGCGCACTAAACAATCAATTATAGAGGTAACAGAAAGGAGAAGCTTATGAAAACGACTTACTTAATATTCTTGCTTTTCATTTTTATCAAGACGGTGAACGGCCAGGCTCAGGTAATAAAGATAAAGATCACCGACGTGGATAACTTTAATCCGCTGGAAGAGGTAAATGTCAAAGGACGAGATTTTGTCGCAAAAACTGACCATGAAGGATCTTTTCTTTTGACCAAGATTGATATGGATAGCTTGACCTTTACGCATATCAGATACAAAACTGTTACGATTGCATTGAGTCAGCTGCTTAAAGACAGGTCCGTCACGTTGGCCAGCAAAGATAATGTGCTCGAAATTGTTACAATTAATACAGGATATCAGAAAATAAATCAGCGTATAGCATCAGGAGCATTCGATAAAATTGACCTCCAACGAAGCAGGGATGTGTACGGCAGCAATATATTTCAGAAGTTAGAGGGCAATTCACCGATCCTATTCGATAAGACTGGCGACAGCAAACGGTCGATGACCATCCGCGGATTGAGCAGTATCAATAATACAAATCTTCCCCTCATCGTGCTCGATAATTTCCCCTACGAAGGTGATCCGAACTGGATCAATCCCGAAGACATCGACGATATCACCATATTAAAAGATGCCGCTGCCTCAGCTATTTGGGGTACTCGTGCAGGGAACGGGGTTATAGTAATCACGACGAAAAAAGGGAAATACAATTCCCCGAATCGGGTCACAATAGCAAGCGGTGTGCAGATACAGGAAAAACCGGACCTTTATTCCTTAAATCGGATTTCTTCTTCGGGTGTTGTAGATCTCGAAAGCTTCCTGTTTGAACAAGGCCGTTATGATAATCAAAATTCCTTCAACATGCCTTATCTTTCGCCTGTAGTAGAGCATTTAATAGCCATTAGAGATGGAATAGGAGATCGAAAGGATCATGAGCAGGCGATAGCGAACTACAGAAAGCTTGATGTCAGGGATGATTACAGTAAGTATATGTACCGAACGGCTGTCAACCAATATCAGAACTTAAGTATTGAAGGTGGTAGTAGGAACTTGCGTTACCTATTTTCTGCGCGGATGGACAATAACACTGGGACACTGGACGAAAAACTGAGAAAGAGTCTATTAAGAAGTTATGTTGAAATTGAACTGCATCCAAAGATCAGGCTTTCAACTGACCTTCAATATGTAGACAATAAATTTCAAGAAGGGAGAACTGCCTATAGTCCAACCAATGGTAGACCATACCTAATGCTTGCAGACAAAGATGGCAATCCAATTAGACATGCTAAAAATAGGGTAGGATATCTTGACACTGTAGGGCAAGGGCTGTTAAATGACTGGTTCGAATATCCGCTGATAGAATACAAAAAAAAGCATTCTATACTCGCATCAAATATGGTACTCGCAAATGTGACAGGTGATATCAAACTCTTGAAGGGCCTGAATCTGCAGGGGAACTATGGTTTTCAGTTTGTATCCACCCGGGATAAACAACGTTATGATGAGGATAGTTATATGATCAGAAATCTGATCAATTCCTATGCTATGGTAGACTATACCAAACGAACCGTAACATCGGCAATTCCTACTGGCGGTATTCTGGATCAGTCTGATCAGATACAAACGACGCATAATGTGAGATTTGGTGTTAACTATGAAAAGAGGTGGCGGGGTTTGTTGTTTACAGCTTTACTGGGAACAGAGTGGAGACAGGCAAATGCCGAGAGTGCACAATACAGATTCTATGGATTTGATCCCGACACGTATACTGTTTCAAAAGTAGATTACAGGAACCCATACACTAACTTTATTGATAAATCGACCATTTATGTTCCATATTTAGATAATAAGAGCCTTAAAATAAACCGTTCACGATCTCAATATGCAAATGCATCGGTCTCTTATAACGGTAGGTATGTCCTGACAGGGAGTGTTAGGCGGGACGCTTCAAATCTATTCGGTGTAAAAACGAACGAAAGGTGGCAACCGCTATGGTCTATCGGCTACAAATGGAATCTTTCGGAAGAGGGTTTCTTTAAGATTGCATGGATAGATGCGCTGAGCTTACGCGGATCATATGGTATCAGTGGAAATGTGGATCAATCGCGCTCAGCCATTACAACTATTCGCTACACAAACCCTGACCGCTATACCAACTTGCCGCAGGCTATTATTTCCCAGTACAGCAACCCTGATCTAAGATGGGAAAAAAATACAATATGGAATACTGGAATTGATTTTTCATTTATGTCGGGTAAGATCAATGGTTCTCTGGACTATTACAAAAAATGGGGAACTGACCTTTTTGGCAGATATCCCGTGGATTATACGGCAATACCAAACAAGGGTGTACTTCGGAACATTGCCGCAATGAAAGGCAATGGTTTTGACCTGAAACTCAATGGAAATATCCCGCTTGGAAATCGTGTTTTCTTTACGCCCCAGCTTATGATCAATTTCAATAACAGCAAAGTCACAGATTATTATTATGAAGGCAATTATGCTTATGAGTTTCTAAGTTATGGTACTTCAGTGACGGGACAGGTAGGCTATCCGGTATATTCTATTCTCGCATATAAGTGGAATGGGCTAGACGCCAACGGAAATCCGGTCGGGGAACTGGATGGTGAGCGTTCGATTGATTATCCAAACATCAAATTGCAGGATAAATCTGTACTCGAATACAAAGGTACTGTAGTTCCGCGCTATTCGGGTTATTTTAACCCCGGTATGTCTCTAGGAAACTTTGATGTCTCCGCTAGTTTTCTATATAAATTAGGACATGTATTTAGACGGACTCCAGTAGGATATAATGAATTGGTTGCCATGGGGGGATTAGGTGATGGTAGCGGGGATTTTGATCGTAGATGGAAAGTGAGCGGTGACGAATCCAAAACAGATATACCTTCTTTTATTTACCCTGTTGATACCGAGCGCAGCTCTTTCTATCAAAGTTCTTCCGTTTTAGTTGAAGATGCAAGCCATGTACGTTTACAGAATCTTTCTGTAGGATATAAATTCAGGATCAATAAAATTGTTGCCGGAAGGCTATTCTGCAATGCCACTAATCTTGGAATTATTTGGAGAAAAAACAATAAAGGAATTGATCCCGATTACCTTTCACAATTCAGGCCTAAGAAACAGATTTCTCTAGGTATTAATTTGACTTATAATTAGAAAAAATGAAAACGTTCAACTATTTTTTATATCTATTGTTCATTCTTCAGATTTCATGTAAAAATTTCTTGGATGAAAAACCCGATGCCAGTCTAAAAGAAGCCAATAGCCTCGATGACCTTGATGCGCTATTGAACAATACTAAGATCATGAATTATTATAGCATGGGACTTGGCGAGGCTTCTGCTGATAATTATTACCTCGACAAATCTAGCTGGGAAGCATTTGATCAGCACGAAAGACAGTTATATACATGGGGAGAAGAAATCTTCTACCAGTTTTACCTCAATCCTTGGCTGGATTATTATAAGAGCATATATTACAGCAATCATGTATTAGCCAAATTGGATAAGATCGCTTCTGAGAAGAAAATAGAGGGGCGTGCAAAGGAGCTTAGGGGAAAGGCATTGTTCTTTAGGGCATTTGGTCACTATAAGCTGCTTTCCCTCTTTTCTAAAGCATATGATATAGAAGCTTCTAAAACTGATCTTGGCATCCCTTTAAGGCTGAGTGATGATTTTAACATACCTTCCGAAAGGGGAACAGTAGAGGCATGTTATCAACAGATACTAAAGGATCTTCATGAAGCGGAAGGTTTATTGCCATTGAAATCAGATAATATTCACTTGCCGTCAAGGATATCAGCTTATGTGTTACTTTCATGGATTTATCAGGCACGAACTGAATTTGATCAATCAGTTCTGTATGCACAGAAAGCACTTGAAATCGATAGCAAACTTAAAGATTATAAAGACTATTCACAGGAAGCCAGATATCCGTTTTTTGGTTTTGATGACGAAATCGTTTATATAGTGGCCGGAGGAGGAATCTATAACATGCTTGGAAAGTCCTATTGTAAAATTGATACACTATTATATTCTTCATATAACACTCATGATCTTAGAAAGAAGCTTTTTTTTGAAAGAAATAAAGATGGATCTTATAATTTCAAGGGGTCTTACGTCGGCTCCCGAGGGCTTTTTATGGGACTTACAGTAGCGGATGCCTACCTCAATCTTTCGGAAGGATTAATACGGCTGAATAAAATAGAGGAAGGACTGAGATTTCTTGAAATTTTCCAACGTCATCGTTATGATGAGACTTATAGCCCGCCGCTTGCGTCAATGTCGCAAGAGAGCGCCTTAAAACTAGTTTTGGATGAGAGACGAAAGGAATTTATCATGCGGGATTCCCGATGGGGGGATATCAAACGGTTAAATAAGATTGATGATGGGTTGATTGTTCCTGCTCGAAAGTTAGGTGACAGCGAGTTTTCGCTTAAGAGAAATGATAACAAATATGCGTTACCATTACCTGCTGAAATCATTGAACTGACAGGCATGCCCCAAAACCCAAGATAAAACTAAAAGGAGGGGCAGCCGAGCTGTCCCTCCTTAAAAACTATCCCATTAATTTGAAAATGCCGGTCTTTCGGCAGCTTCGTAATCATCAGGATTATCGGTCACATTACCCAATGACATGGCTGGTTTTGTAGCGTCGGATGGGTGTGGAGTATCTTGAATTTCACAGATATATATCCCGTTACCGCATTCCACCTGTCCATTGCCAGGTTTGGTTAATGCATAATTATTGCGGTTATTAACATCCGCAGGAGTAGTACTGTTTAGTTGGTAGTAGTATGTTTGAGTTGCAGGTTGTTCCTCAATAAAACTATCCTTCTTTTCCATTGCATTCACCGCGAATGCAATTCCTAGTGTTAATGTCAACGCCGATCCGACGGCGATGGCAGCTTTTTTAATAAACTTTTTGCTGTTCATTGTTGTGGTCTTTTTTATCCGATCAAAAAAAGGTTGCCTCAAAAAACTTTATTCATATATTTTATAACGGGTTGTCTTTTAGCAGACCTCGCTGGCTGGCTTTGCATCCCGATGCGCTGCCTGCCTGTCCCCAGATGACCCCTGAGGGCCATCCGGGATTTCCGTGAACAATGCCCCTTTACGGTCGTGCAACCTTCGCTGTACAACTCTCTTCTGGGCGAAGGCTATCCGATGAGGTAAAGTGTCAAGCTGAAGCTTGTCTTTGACCAGTCTGCAGACCAAACCCTTGGGCATAGACAGCAGCTGCACCTGCGTCCTCAGGGACGAGTATAGCTTTCCGATGCAACGGAAAAGGGCTGTCATCATGTTCAATATATGGTGCATTCTGTTCATACAATTTTGTTTTACCTGATCCATTTGTCTGTTGGCAGCGGCGCATCCTTAGCGCGGCCTGCCCACTGGACTTTTATTATTTCTTCGTTTTTATTCCGCTAACTTTTTCGTCGTTAACTTATACCAAAGTTCGCGAGTAAAACGCAGTCGGACTTGACCGAATCTGGAGTCGGGTATATACAGGTTTGAAATAATGATAGGGTGTAGCAATAAAAAATCCCCTAGGTAAGGGGATGATAGGGCTAAGCTTTCAGAGGAATTGTGGTTGCTTCCCGGATAATCTCATCCATGAATAAAAGACATTCCCTTTCGCTTCCAAAAGTTGGAGAAATTTTACGATCTACACGATAAAGAACATGATCACGTATCTTGGCTTCGTCAAAAGAGGAACAGATAATTACATACTTATTTGTCAGGTCAATCTTAGAAAGAAGATGATTCACTTCAAAATAATCACCTCCACTGGTCAAGATCAGTATCTCGGCTTTAGCCGCGGACAATTCCAACGTTTCTTCACGAATTTCTATTAAACGTGGGTGTTTGGGGAGGGTGGCCACAATATTCACTTTTGATAGATTAAAGATCTGCCATATCATATAGCTATAGCTCTTTTTAATTGGTAATGGCTGCCGTGGTGAATCTACCTTTTTCGCATTAGACAAAAGGTAATAAAGCATATGCAGTGGATGATAAATGTCATCGATAGCATTTGCTGCCTTGAGTAGATCTTCATCAAGCTGATAATTTTCAGGAAAATAGGATGCCGCTGTTTTGATAAAAATATTCAAGGGACCATATTTCCGAGCGTTATATTTAACACAGACTTTTCTCGAAATAATCGTTTTCTCGTCAAGTGGTTCCGTTTCAAAAAATTTTCTGAGAGCTTTAGCAAATCCCAGAACTCTTTGAATTAATTCTTTCATGATTGTAGGTTACAATTACTAATTTAATAATAAAGATTTATAAATAATTATTGGTTATTACGTCTAAAAAATTCAGTAGGTGATATTCCTGTCCGTTTTTTAAAAAAACGAGTAAAACTACTGGGAGCCGAGTAGCCCAGTTCATAAGCGACAGCATCGGTATGCATACCATCTACAATATACTTCTTGGCGAGATCAAGCATAAAATTTATTTTCAATTCATGGGGACTTTGGCCATAATAGCTGTGGATAAGAAGATGCAGATAGTCCTTACTGATATTGAGTCGCATAGCAATGTCACTCAGTTTGAAGTCCTGCCCGTACTCAGCTACAGCCTGTTTAATGGATGCATAGGCCTCTTTGGATTTTAAATGCGATTCAGAAATTTTGTCGTATTCCTCAAAGATCTTTTCCTTCGAAAGCTTGATCAGTTTTTTGATACCCCAGAGGATATTCACCTCACTATCCAGGTCGCCTTTTTTGATATTTGCCATAATGGCCTTCATCAGTAGAATAGTTCGGGGGCCGACACGAAAATCAATGCTACAAAATGTGTTTGGATCCTTCTGTCGGTAAGCAGCTATCAATGGGTGTAGAAACTGGAAAGGACGCTCGTTACCATCCCGGAAAATACTGCCACGGAAATAAAAGTTAACTACGGTATACCTGCCGGCAGGAACAAGTAGTTCGTAATCACCTGGGGCTAAGTAGAAGTAGCGACCACGATTAGAAGAAATACTGTAACTAATTTCTTGTTGTAGATCCCTGATCTGAATAGCTTCTCCATCAGTTATTACATAGAAAATATGGATATCTGCACGCTTCACTTGTACAGGGATGGCTATAGCGGTTTGTATTTCGAGATCCAGGAGGTTGATATATCCAATAAGGCCATCGAATTGCTGGAGGCAGGCTTGGGCAGGTTGATTATGGTATCGTATCAGTTCTCCCTTGGGAATGATCAGCCACGGTTGGAGTTTCGTTTCGTTTATAGAAATAGGCTCGTCAAATACATAGTCCAGATCGATATGTAAGGATTTTTTCATAAATGTTCTAGGTCGTTTAATCCCCCCGGCCCGGATTTCGGAATGGCCGGAGGAATTTGATTTTGGATAATGTTGTATCAATTAGCGCTAATGGGGTCTGTAGGAGATCCGGATAAAGAGAGGAGTTAGGGTCATTTCCATAACATCATCCTGCCATTGCTCGAGACCGTGAACTGACAGCTCCTTAAAATCGGGATCTTCAGCTTCCTTTTCGTCTTTTTGGAACTGAAGCACATATCCTTGCATCAGATAATTGGAAATTGCTTTACTGAGCTGTTTTTGAAATTCGGCAGGCATATTGTAAAGCTGCTGCAGTTGATGGTCTCTAAGGTCGAAATTTTCCTCCATCCAAGCTGCAAAATTTTCGGTCATGATCCGGAGTGCGATTGCTCGCTCAGTGATCGGCAAGGCGAGCAGGATGGCTACTTTCTGGGCCACTCCAGCATTATCAAAGTTTTCTTTCATATAAAATTGTCTTTTGGCAAATATTTATTTTAAAGATTACTTAAACTAGTGCTGAAAATTAACCTCCCGTATTTTGGAGGTTAATCTTATTGCAATAAATTAAATATTGCTTAATACTTGAAAATTTTTATTAATTTGGGTATTCAAAACATGCAGATTTAGCCTACATATTAAGACTTGACGGAGTACCATGAAAGTATTAAAACTATTTTTGGGGAGTTTACTTATTTCCATGATTTTCAATTTAAAAGGAAATGACGGAATTAAATTGGAAAGATTTTGGACCGATACCTATTGGATCTGGACACTATCATTTGCTTTGGCGATTGCTATTGCCGGGATACTGATTCGCTTTCGCATGAAAGTAATGTGGATACATTGGCAGAAGAAGTACCCCAAATTGGAACTGCTGAAGGAGGATAGATTGCAGACGGGGAGTCTACCCAAAGAGGATAGAGTATGGGCCATCGTATCTACAACAGTCTCCCTGTTGTTGGTATATCTCTGCTTTATCTTTTTGATCGCTTTTGTACGCAGCAAAGACACCAATATTTTGTTTAGGAGTTATTTAATCCATTATATGCCCTTTATCGCGGCAGGGTGCTTGCTTTACGTTCGCCATGTATTTAATCAGGGAGAATTATGGTGGTTTACTCCGCCAAATGCAATAGCACTGTTCACTAATCAGCTACCAGAAAAAATAGTCTCCGTGGAAAGGACGATTGAAAAGGTAGTAACATTAGTTCCACCGAATATACTGGATGAGGTAATCGTCATTGGATCGCTGTATGATGTACTCTATAATCATGCTAAATTTGACCCGAACAGGATCAAGAAAGATGCAGTACGCATGTTTGACGTGCCTTTTTATTTTTCCGCCAAAGGGCGGAAGGAGGTCGTATTGATCGATGGCACAAGACAGAATGCCGACCGTTACATGCAGGAGCTGGAAGCACTGGGGCTTGATAAATGGTACTTTCGGATCAGCAAGTCCTGTAGGGTTAATATGATGCTTATCCGTTATCCTGTCTCTCCAAATACGGGGCAATTGGAATTCCGCAAAGAAGTATTTGATAACCTGCGATCGGAAATGACTAAAATGGAAATCTTTAACCTGTTATTGGTTACGGAATGGATTCGTAAGGAGAAAAAATTAGCAAAATTTTTGGATAATGTTCATAATTTACGGCATAAGGGCTGGGATAACCTTACTCCACTCAATTGATGTATCCCGCAATTATAAACCAGACAGACCGGGATCGGTAGGCGAAAGCCATACCGTGCATCTGGATTTCGGCGGTTAGTCAAGCTAACCTACCAATTTATGTTTTTCTCTCCAGGCTCTCCTGATCTACAGGGGAGTATTCTTCGTTTTGCGTCCAATGCGACATGTGTTAACCTGAAAATTTCCTATGCACTCCAAGCGAATCAAGGCAATGCATATGCGCCAATGGATGCCAAGCTTGACCGTATTCTCGATCTGCTGCAGGAACAGCAGTATACGGAGCTCCACAAGCTGACAGGTACGATGACCATTCACGAAGTAGCCAGTTTTCTGAGCAAAAGTGTGCGTACCATCGAACGGCGTATCGCGAAAGGATTTCTCAAAGCTGCCTACAAGGAGGGCAATGCGGATCTGTTTCTAAAAAAAGACGTGGTACAGCTCTACATCAGTGAATATAAACGGTGGCCTAGGCAGATGCCTTAGCTTCGGATGGTAAGCGGACCTGCTTCGGAATGCCTGCGGGACTGACCGATGACAAGGGCCATGCTGACCAATAGTTGACCAAGCTTTCCCTGCTCAGATACTGGTCAAGATCTAGTCGGTGTCTGTCTATGATCTATTCCTCATCCGAAGCAGATAGGAACCTGATCCGAAACAAGGGCCGAGTCTTCACTTATCGGCTAATTTTTTTTACCCGTTCTCCGACAGCCCTCCGACAAAAATCGGGATGCCTCCGACAAGTCTCCGCCGACCTGCTTTCGGCTCTTGACAAAGGGGGATGGGAGATAGTATGTTTGTCGAAGTAAAGCAATAAATACCGGTATAAATGAATGCTTTATGATAGTTTAACTTATTTAAAAAAAAACAAAATGGCAACAATCAAAAATGGTGTAATCGGCAAAGCAAGTGGTAAAGTGGGCGCGGTGATAGCCTCGTCATGGAAATCCATCAATTACCTCAAAGGTCTGCCTAAAAAGCGCACGAAAGGGATGTCCGAAGAGCAGCTGATCCAACAGGAGCGTTTCCTGACAATCTCCAAATTCCTGATGCCGATCACCCCAATCTTAAAGGTCGGCTTTGGGCTCTCCAAAACGGAAACGATGGCTCCGACCAATGTAGCGATGCGGCTCAATATCGCACAGGCAATAACCGGTGTTTATCCAAACTTCGCATTGGATTATAGTAAAATCGACATCAGTACAGGCTCATACCTGAACGGTGGGGCCATGGCTGCAACCGTAACGGGAGGAATACTTTCCGTCGATTGGGATACGACGCTCAACAGCCTTTACAAGACCAAGGCCGATGATCAGGTCATCATCCTGATCTACCAGCCTGAAAAGGATGAGTTTATGACGGCACCAACACCGCCGACGCGTGCTGATGGTACCATCGACATTGAGATTCCGTCACACCTGCTGGGTGGCAAAGGGCATGTCTGGATCTTCTTCACGGACCGCAAAGCGACCAAAGTGTCCAAGAGTAGTTATCTGGGCGAACTGGACCTGGCCTAACCACTAAGGGATTAATAGAACAGGAGGGGTTAGGCACTCCTCCTGATTTTGAATACATAACGATAAAAGATATGCGCGTGATTTCTGAGTTTAAAAAGCAGGAGAAAGATCCGACACGTCGGCAGGCTGTACAGGAGCGTTTTAGGTTGGCGCGCAGATTTTTAAATCCGCTTTACCCGCTGATCCTGAAAGGTTACGGCAATAGTAAGTGTTCAGTGCAGGCGGCTTTTGGTCGCGCCATGTCGCATACCCTGACCAATGTGATCAAAGGTGAATTCCCGGACTTTAGGATAGAGCCCTCGCTTGCCAAGATCAGCAATGGCATGTTGTCTCCGCTGGCGGTGAATAACTGCGCGCGGACAGTCAATAAAATCCAGTTGACCTGGGATGCCTCCGAATCAAATATCAAGGAGTATAGCCAATGGGATGATCAAGTCATCCTCTGTGCTTATGATATCACCAGCGCGCATGCAGCCATCAATGAACAGCCGGTTCTCCGGCAGGATACCCAAATGGCAATCGATCTGCCATCCATCCTACATGCAAAGCCAGTGCACCTCTACCTGTTCTTGCATGACCGTGAAGAAAAGCTGTATTCCAGGAGTCAATACCTCGGTCTTTTATAAAATAAAAAGATAGTATGAAATCAGTTGTAAACGTAAAACGTATCAAACAGGGAGTACATAGCACGGTGTCTGAAATCTTTGTCAACAACATATTCGTCTGCTATGGTCTCGAAAATATTCCGCGGCCAGTTAAAATAAGAGGCGAGACGGCTATCCCAGCAGGACGTTATTCCTTAGGTTTTAATCGTGAGGGCGGGATGAATGGCCGTTATTACGACGACTACCCAAAGCTACATCGTGGCATGCTTGAAATACTTGATATTCCAAACTTTAGCTACGTCTACTTCCACAAGGGGAATAGCTATAAACAGACCGCTGGCTGTATACTTGTAGGATCCCAGTATGTATTGGAGGATGGCGATTATCGTCTGTTGGCCTCAGGTGTAGCCTACAAAAAATTGTATTCCATCGTTGTTGCGCTCATGCTGCAGGGATTAGTGGATGTGGAGGTTCAGTGATGATGGGCTCTCGTTGGAAATTAGGACAAAAATTAAAAGGAAATACAGTGAAAAAAATCTTTAACAAAATAGGACAGGTGCTGCAGCTGGTGCTGACGGCGCCTGTCAAACTACCGGGTAAGGTCGGGAATATATTAAAATACCTGGCTTTAGGGCTTGGGATTGTGGAGACAGTATTGGATCGGGAGGAGCCACCGCCAGAGGCTGACGACGTAACAGAGAAAGGCTCGAAGGAAGCGCAGGAAAGGAGCAAGGCCGATGAAGCTGAATGATCTCCGTATCTCCACAATCGGTGGAACAATCTGCTCCATCTGGGCGAGTATCTCGCTGGGTGATGTACTGCAGACTGTCCTTACGGCTGCTTTGGGTACACTGGTAAGTTTTGCGACCAGTCGTTTGCTGGGGCGCTATAGTAAGCGAAGACGTCCATAATGGATGACAAGGCGCACCCAAACGGTGCGCCTTATGCATTTGTAAGGTTGGGGATTTAACTTTGGAACGAATTCAAAAAGTGTTACACTTAATTTTACTAAAAATATTAGTTTTATTAAATTATTTTTGCGATATTTACATGCAACAACCAATTATTGAATCTATGAGCGAGCCAGTTTATATAGATCTAGTTTCAGACTATGCTTTTAAGCGCATTTTTGGATCCGAACCCAATAAGGATTTATTGATTTCGCTATTGAATGGGTTATTCCGTGGACGGAAATCTATTGTCGATTTATTGTACGAAAAGAATGAACATGTAGGAGATAGCGAGGAGATCGGTACCGTGATCTTTGACCTGATCTGTACTGCTGATAATGGTGAGAAGTTTGTGATTGAAGTACAACGTACTGCACAGATAAATTTGAAAAAACGTATGCTTTATTACAGCAGTAAGTTGATTGCGGATCAGGCTCCCAAAGGAAAACGGCGAGCGTGGAATTATGCGATCACCGAAGTATACATTGTGGTACTTATGGATGGATTTACTTTTTCACAAGCAGAAGAATCCAGCGCTGTTCTTCACGATATCTGTTTGTGTAACAGGGAGACAGGTCGAGTTTTTTATGAGGAGTTGGGGTTTATTTACGTTCAATTGCGTAACTTTACAAAAGTAGAGGCGGAATTAGAAAATGATCTTGATCGTTGGCTTTATGTTTTACGTAATATGTCAAAACTGAACAAGATCCCGGTCTATCTGAAGAAGACTATATTTGAAAAATTATTTAAAATAGCGGAATACGCAAAGTTGAATAAGGAGGAACGAGCAATGTATGATGTAAGTCTAAAACGTAAATGGGATGCTGAAGCGGTGCGCCAATATCAGGAACAACAGCTTAACGAGGCTATTCAGAAAGGCCTCGAAACAGGTATTGAACAAGGTCTTGAGAAAGGGATTAAAGAAGGAATTGAGAGGGGTGCTGAGGCGAAAAGCTATGAGGTAGTGGAGAATTTGATTAATGAACTTAAGCTTACCGATGATATTATCGTGCGTGTTGCTGAAGTTTCGCTTGATTTTGTAAAGAAAGTACGGGCTGATCTAGCCAGAGACAGAAAGTAATTATTCCCAATATAGACGAATACCCTTGTTCGTAGGCAATTGTATCTTTGGACCTGCAGGAAGAACGCCTAAAACTAGGATAGGGGCGATTTTGTGGAATTACATACTTATTTTAAAGCTGCTTCCGTTTTGGTTAAAAATCGATCAACGGCCTCCCTAATATCAATTCCAGATCTTTCCGCCAAGACAATCAGCCACCACATATTTTCGCCAAGTTTATGCTCCAATTCCGCTTCAGAACCGGCTTTCGGCCAACGTTGTTGTTGCGACATAACGTTTCTGCCTACTAGACCAGCATCCGTCAAATAAGCCAGCGCGTCCTCCTCCACAGTCCATTCACTTCCATGGTGCAGCAATTCCAGTTCGCGATATTTTTTCCTGATTTCCATACTGCGGCGAATGATTTCGTCAAAATTAGCTATGCTCATATCTTTATTATTGTTTAGTCCACATTGGATTAGTTTCTAATATAGCCATAATCCATAGATAATGCTAACCTGTTTTTTATCATACATTTTTTAATCTTTTAATTGCAATTCCATTTGAATATTGCAACGTTTATAAGGAGTTGAATGACCTACTATTTTGTTAAAACCTAATTTGTAATACAAATTAATGGCTGGTTTTAAAATAGTATTGCTTTCAAGATATATTTTCGATGCTCCCAGATCTTTGGCTGAATATATAGCAGCCTGTCCAAGTAACCAGCCTATATTTTTGCCTTGAGCTTTTGGTGAAACAGCCATTTTTGCAAGCTCAAAATCATAGTTAGGGTCATCCATTTTCATTAGTGCACAAACGCCCAGTGGTTCGCTGTTGTATAATGCTACAAATATTTTTCCTCCCTTTGCCAAGATATAATCTTCAGGATTATCCAATGCTTTATAGTCGGCTTCTTCCATTTCAAAGTAAGTGGATATCCATTCTTCATTTAACGCTTTAAAAGCAAGCTTGTATTTAGGCTCGTAGGGTACGATTTGTACATCCTTACTTTCACGGAGTTTTTTTTGTTCCTGTACTCTTTTCAGTAAAGGTTTTTGATCTAGTAAAAATTCCCACTCAGCCAGCGCCTCCCAAAGGTTGTGAGTAGCCTCATTGATAATTTCATCGATTGCATGATCAACATCGCCAATTTGTACTTTTATTTTTTCAGAAAGCTTTATTCCCTTTTCGGTCAGCCCCGTTACATTCCTGCGTTTGTCATTGGACTTAATATTGTCTATAACTAATCCGGCTAAAGCCATTTCTTTAATGATTTTTGTAACAGACGGTTGAGAATGTCCTATTTCGTTTGCTATTTCCGTTATCGTCTTTGTTCCCTCTTCTGACAGTACAAAAAATACAGGAAACCATTTTGGTGAAAAATCTACATCGTACAGTTCATAAATCTTGACTGCTTCTTCGGTAATCTGTGAAGCCATAAAGCGCAGCCTACTACCTAATGCCATTTTACCTGTTTTTTCAAATATGTCCATAACAATATAATTAATTATATAACCAGTTATGCAAATGTATAAAAAAAATATTTACTCCAAATCTTTTTTCCCTATTAAGGTTCAATTTTATTAATCTCGAAATGCGAATAGGCTGGAGGATTGCTAAACCAATTGAAATACTTTGGCAACGTTGAATATATGGAAAAATTAATGTTTACTTTCTTTAGCGCTATATTTCTACAAATTATAGTAAGAGCTGACTTGGGGCCAATCCAAATTGCTTTTTGAAAGCAAATGAAAAATGGGAGAGATTTTCAAATCCTACCTCATAACAGACTTCCAAGGGCTTTTTTTTCTTTTCTGTAAGCTGATAATAGGCAAGTTCCAAACGTTTATGGGTTAACCAGCGTTGTGGAGTCATGGTGAAAGCCTTTTTGAAGTCGCGCTTAAAGGTTGTCAGACTTCTGCCGGTGAGGTAACCAAATTTTTCCAGTGGAAGATTGAACATAAAACTCTTTTCCATATAATCGACAAGGTTGATTTTTCCGGGCTCTTCAAAATTAGCAAGCACATGATCGATCTCTTGGTTCAGCGTTCGGAGAATACTGATGGCTTCGGTAATTTTAATGGAGGCAATATCTGCAGGAATGTCTTTCATGTCGAAATAGGGGATAAGTGATGCCAGGCAACTTTCCAGGAGCGGGTGATTATTGAAACAAAAAATCTTCGGTGAATTTTTGGGTTGGGGATTTATATTCTTGCCTGCATAGAAATTCTTTAATGTTTCTAATGATAAATGCATGACAACAGTTTTATGAGGCTCACCGTCTTTAGGATAATTAATAATAGTCGCCAACTGATTTCTGGGAATTAGAAAAATATCCCCTTTTCCAAATATATAGGTAGCATCAGCCTGTACAATCTTGGTTTCTCCGGAAAGAAACCAGACCAGCATATGCTGGTCAAACATGATATCTGATTTGAAAAACTTGTCTTCGTAGCTTGAAAGCTTTATATCTTCGGTAATGTATCGGGCTTGGTATTCCATGATTTTTGCTTTTTTATAAGGGAAATCAATAAAATAAAGGTAAGAAATAATAGCATTTACTTTGTTTAAAAGTTCATTGCCAAATTGGGGCAAAATGCAGATCCTGCCCCAGTAGTAAGCTGATTTACGGATTGAAGCGAATACCCGTCATCTCTTCTGTCAGTTTCCATAGTTTCTTCGCATTGGTTTCATCAAGTGAATAAGGATGTACGCCTTTTTGGTCGGTCATATCTGATGATAGTACTGCAATGTCCCCATCCTCACAATAGACTCCTCCAATATGCTCCAATAAAGGGCTTGTAGCACACCATACTGTTGTAGCTGCTCCCTGTGGGATCGTTTTTAATGATGCCGCTACCTCGGGCAACATGTTGCCATTTACATCCACAAAACCCATTTTTTGAAATAGTTCCAGTGGGGCTTCTCTGCCTAATTCAGTTCCACCAATAGAACCTGGATGAACGGCATAGCTTCTGATATTGGAAGATTGTCCCCGCACATCCAGTTCCATTGAAAAAAGATTGACAGCGGTCTTCGATTGTCCATACCCCTGTAACGTTTCATATGCGCTGTGGAGGAAATGAGGATCATCAAAATTAAAAGGCGCAAAATGATGACCGTGGGAAGAAACATTAATCACGCGTGCTCCATTGGCTTTTTTTAGTGGCGGCCATAATCTGGCGCTGAGCTGGAATAGGGCTAAATAGTTGGTCGCCAGCTGGGATTCTATACCCCGTGCATCTCTGCGAAGGGGTACCCACATAATGCCTGCATTGTTGATCAGTAAATGTAAGGGTCTTCCTGACGCGATAAAATTTTCCGCGAAAGCATCAATAGAGGTGGGAGACATTAAATCCATTGCGACAATTTCGACATTTCTAATTCCTTCCAGATTCTTCTTTGCCTTTTCAATATCGCGCGCAGGTATGATTACTGTAGCTCCAGCTGCGGCGAGAACTTTTGTGGTTTCCAACCCAATTCCTGTGTTGCCGCCAGTGACGATAGCGAACTTTCCGGTAAGATCGATGTTTTGAATGACATCATTGGCTGTTGATTCTGCATTGAAGCCCGAACCGATAGGCTGTTGTTGAGCTCCCTGATAATTATTCTTTTCCATTTTGAATACGTTTAATTGTTATTACTGAGACAAAATTAGGACGGATTAACATGCGCCGTTTTGTTCAAAAGTCCTAATTAACTTTGTTCAAAAGGGCAGGTGATTTTATAACAATACCCGTAGTTCGTTTTTCTTTGTTTTGGTTAGGATAATCCTCATTCTGGCAACGTAAGGTATAGCTATTTGGGAGCAACTATGGTGTACCACACTTAATAGGAATTATTCTTGCTGGTAGACCAGGTCTTTGCTGATGCAATGTTCTTCCCAGGGCATTTCTATAAGCCGGCTATGCGCGTTTTGTGGAATGATACTTTTTGATGTCGGCAGGTAAAAATGGGTTTTATTTCCACTTCTTAACGTATCGCGTAAATCGGGGATCTTTTTGAGGGTGCGTTGCAAGGCCGCAAAAAAGGCTTTTGAGGATTTGTCAGCTTGCTTCATGATCTGCCGCAGGTGGATGATTTCTCTCGTACGATCAGTTTCATAACCACCACTTCCTGCGATTGTATATTCGGCTACAGGCGAATCGTAGAAGAGACCGGAACTTCTGATAGCCTCCTGATCTGAAAAGAGATAGGTGGACAGAAAAAATCCATAATAATCCGATGATGAAAAGCTTTCCAAAAACGCCGACTGATTTTCCTTGCTATATTTCACATAATTACGCTTGCCTGAACCGCGGTTTATCGTTTCAATATAGGCGTGCGCACGATGTTTTTCCATCGTTTCTCCGCAATACTGAAAAAATAGCTCTGCAGGTATGGCAATCCAAAAGTATTGACCCATTTTTTTCTTGTATTTAATTTAACTAATATAGGATATTTACTTTTCCGTATCATTATTGTAACCAATGGCCAAAGGCTTTTGACCATCCACAACATAAGCTTCGTAACAGGTAACGCCTAATTTTTTAATGCCCTGAATGTAGGCAGGCAAGTAAATATACTAAAAGAATCAGACCACGTATGTAGAGGTTATATAACTTATTTTTTACTATCTTAATGGCACTAAAAATGATGAAACAGATTTAAAATAATGCTTGAACAGTTCAAAAAACACCTGGATAAATTTATAAAGGTTTCCGATGATGAATCTGCCGACATTACTGGATATTTTGAGCCCCAGACGCTTAAAAAGAAAGAAAACTTATTGACCGAAGGGCAGATCTGCAAAGCAAGTTATTTTGTACTGGATGGAATTCTGCGAAAATTTTTCATCAACGAAAAGGGTGTTCAGCAGACTACTGAATTTGCGATCGAAAACTGGTGGATGACGGAGACGTTCTCTTATATAAATCAGACACCCACAGAGTTTTATATTCAGGCTGTACAGCCAACAGAAATCCTGGTCATTCGCCAGAATGCCTTCAATGATCTAATGGAAAATCACCCGGTCATGGAAAAGTATTTTCGCATGGTGTACCAGAAAGCCTATGCTGCTGCACAGATGCGTGTCAAGATGCTTTACGAACATTCCAGGGAAGAGCTATATCGTCAATTTCTCAAGAATCAACCTGCATTTCTCCAACGTGTACCGCAATATCTCATTGCTTCCTATCTAGGCTTTACACCCGAGTATCTCAGCGAAATCCGCAAAAAAAAATTTTCTTAAACCCGTTTAAATTTTCCCGGCTCTCTATTATCCAATTTTGTAGTATCAAAATAAAAAATAAGAAAAATGGAAAAACGAATCAACATCAGCACAACAGAACCACAGGCATTCAAATCGGCTACCAAATTTTTCACCGGGGAGGAGCAGATCAATTTCAAACATTTTGTACTATTACCGATACTTATGAAATCAGTTCTTGGCTTCCTTAAATTGAGCAGGTGTAACACCTACCAATTTTTTAAACAAACGGGTAAAATATGAAGGGCTTTCAAATCCCAGATCATAGGCTATGCCAGAAATGTTGCTGTCCGATCCGAGCAATAGATTTTTCGCCTCTTTAATCAGGTAAATATGGACATGTTCCAGAGCGGTTTTTCCGGTTTCCTGTTTAAGAAGATCGCTCAGATACCTGCTTGATAGAAAAAGTTCTCCCGCAAGATAATTTACGGTGGGCAAACCTTCTTTAAGGTGCAGCTTCTTATCAAAATAGTTCTGTAATACTGTCT
>JAQZAZ010000030.1 GCA_029239355.1 Sphingobacterium sp. | reverse complement strand
CGAATGCATTAACTGTGGTGCTTGCGAACCGGAATGCCCAAATAATGCAATATACGATGCTGGTGTAACTTGGAAATTCTCAGATGGGACGGCTTTGGACGGTGTTATAGATTTTGGTGATGGCGTTACGCTCGATGCGAATGAGTCACAGGAAGCGATCTCAAATGAAGTCTATTATATTGTTTCGGATAAATGTACAGAATGTGTAGGTTTTCACGATGAACCTCAGTGTGCTGCTGTTTGTCCAGTAGATTGTTGTGTGGATGACGAAGATGTGCGTGAGTCTAAGGATGAGCTCTTGGCGAAAAAATCTTGGTTACACGCGGAGTAATTTTTTATTCCGTTAAAATATAGAGCAGGATAAGAAATTATCCTGCTTTTTTTATGCGCTTGCTTTTCGGGGTAATCGGTATTTTGTTGCGAAACATGGGTGATTTAAATAATAATATTTGCAAAAGAATAGGATTTTTTTATTTTTGTTCTTTTGACCATTAAAATCTTTTAAATGTTAAAAACCAAAATAGGGTTAATTACCCTCATCACAGTTACATTAGCTTGTATCATTGCTGTATTATACGAATTTGATGTTGTAGGCTTTTCGCATGAATTTCTAATGGCTGTCCGTTGGATCGTTGCCACCGTTTTGGTTGTGAATGCGCTTTATAAGAAAAATTTGACCACTTGGATTCTGACCTGTATGATCCTTGGTATTTTTGTTGGCCTGGATTTTCCAAATCTGGCAATCTCTTTACAGCCATTGAGCAAGGGATTCATCAAACTGGTAAAAACAATTGTTGGGCCTATTCTTTTTGCAACACTGGTTTATGGTATTGCAGGGCACTCAGACTTGAAACAAGTAGGACGTATGGCCTGGAAGTCCATGCTGTATTTCTTCTGCGCAACTACCTGTGCTATTTTTATTGGCTTAGGTGCCATTAATCTGACCCGTGCAGGTGTGGGGGTCGATGTTGCGCATATGCCACATGAAGAATTGCCTGCTCCCAAAGAAAGTATGGACGAACATGTATTGAAATCACTGCCTGATAATGTACATCCCGTTTACAAATTCACTTCATTTATCCGAGACCTTTTTCCTGAAAATATCGTAAAATCTGTCGCTGATAATCAGGTCCTACAAATCGTTGTCTTTTCGATATTATTCGGTATTGGACTTGCAATGGTCGATGAGAAGAAGCGGAAACCGCTGGTCGATTTTACGGAAAGTATGTCCGAGACGATGTTTAAGTTCACGAATATCATTATGTATTTCGCACCAGTTGGGGTAGGAGCTGCGATGGCCTATACGGTGGGACATCTTGGTGTTGATATTTTGAAAAACTTATTTATGCTATTGGCAACATTGTATTTTGCCTTGCTTTGCTTTTTGACTTTGGTGCTGCTTCCTGTGGCACTTTATTTAAAGATTCCGGTTCGACGTTTTATCAATGCCATCAAAGAGCCTGTATCTATTGCTTTTGCCACGACAAGTTCAGATGCTGCTTTACCAAAAGCAATGAGCGCAATGGAGAAGTTTGGTGTTCCCCGTAAGATCGTTTCATTTGTTATTCCGACTGGTTATAGCTTCAACTTAGACGGCACCTCCCTTTATCTGTCATTAGCCGCTATTTTTGTGGCACAAGCCGCAGGAATTCACTTGTCTTTCGGGGAGCAGTTGATGATCGCTTTTACCTTAATGATTACCTCCAAAGGAGTTGCGGCAGTGCCACGTGCTTCGTTGATTATCTTAATTGCAACAGCGGATCAGTTTGGTTTACCCACTTTTGTTATTGCCGCTATTTTGGGAATAGACGAATTGATGGACATGGCTCGTACTTCAGTGAATGTTGTTGGTAATTGTCTCGCAACAGTTGTTGTGGCGAAGTGGGAAGGTGAGTTTGATGAGGAGGCACCTTATCGTGAAGATACTGAGGAATTGATCTAAAAGATATAACTGAAAAGCTATCGTTTAAAAGAGCGGTATTAATCCCCATGTTAATACTGCTCTTTTATTATACTACATGGATATTGACAAGCCAGAAGGTATTATTTTTTCGTTATATTTATTATTGTAAATACCTAGACGAACATAAACCAACTAATACATAGCGAATGAGACGGCCTATATTTCTTTTTTTTGTAATAATGATACTCGTGGATTTTGTGTTTGCGCAAAAGAAAATAACGGGTGTTAAGCAAGCTTCATTGCCTGTTATTGAAACTTCCGATCATGTAAAATTGTTTGTCAAGACTGCCGGAATAGGGACGGTTTGTATTTTCCTTCACGGTGGACCTGCAGCTTGGAGCAAGTCTTTTGAGGAGATGGGTGGTCACAATCTGGAAAAAAAACTAAAGATAGTGTATTTTGATCAAAGAGGCTGTGGGAAGTCAGATACTGCGGCTGAAAGAAACTATTCATTAGATCGAATGGGTGATGATATCGAGGATATTCGCCGTGCTTAGGAACTGAAAAAATTTATTTGCTGTCCCATTCATTTGGCGGTGTAATTGCAGTAAATTATGCAAAAAATACCCGAATCATTTGTTTGGTTTAATCTTATCGAATTCGACTTTAGCTCTTACTAGTTCATTAGAAGCTCAGATACAACATGTCAACGAATTAATCAATACCAATTTTGAGGCTACTTCCGCAGATTCCATTTTGTCAATGTTTTCGTTGGCAAGGCGTACGCTTTCAAATAGAGGGTTAGTATATAAGATGCTTTCGGATGAAAAAAAAACTACCAATATGTTGGGTCATATTGATGACAGCCATGGGCGATCAAATGATTTTGCAAAACATGTGTGGGGTTATAAAATCTATATGAAGATTTTAGGCAAGAAACGAAGGATATTAAGGTGCCAGTTTTAGTCATTGCCGGGAAAAAGGATTATGCAATTGGAGTGGATCATTACCGGCAGTTTAATTTTCCAAACCAAAAAACAGTGCTAATTAATGGCGGTCACGTTTTATATTACGAGCGAATAAAGAATTTATTGAAGCTAAATTTTCCTTTATAAAATAAATGTGCTCAGAAGTAGTGCCACTATTTTGTGATGGCTTTTAAGTAAAATATTTTTATCGACCATCTACATAATACCAAAGGTTGCCCTGCTGTTTAAATGTAGACTTTTCATGGTGGACCTGAATTTCCATTGTTGAATCCAGATAATGAGCTTCGAATTCCACAGTTTGCGGTGTAGATCTGAGGATTGAAAGCTGCATCCATTTATTTTCGAGAGCCCACCGTCGAATAGCATTTTTATTTTGGAACTTCCTTGTCGATGGATGAAATGTATCATATAGAAAATCTACGTCATGTACAACAAATGCACTGTAACGTGCTCGCATCAACTTTTCTGCCGTATTCGCCTTGGCATGGGTAAGATGTACTTGCCGACAACAATCTCCGTAAGAGTTACCTGACCCACATGGGCATAAATCATCTATTTCTAACACTTAAAATCAATATCAATTTACCAGCCTTTTATAGCGCCGTTTTTAAATACTTTTTTTGCAGTTGCTTCTACCTCTGGTGATTGATAGGACTGTATAAATTGCTGTACTTTTTCATCATTTTTATTATCTGCACGAGCAACAATTAAGTTGACATACGGTGATTCTTTATCCTCTGTGAACAAACCTTGTTTTTCAGGATCTAGTCCGGCTTGCGAAGCAAAGCTATTATTGATGATCGCAATTACAATTTGAGGGTCGTCAAGTACGCGTGGTAGCTGTGGCGCTTCCATTTCAATAATTTTGACCTGTTTCGGATTGCTCACAATGTCTGTTACTTTGGGTTGTATGCCTACATTCTCCTTTAAACCAATGATGCCTTCGCGTTGAAGTAGTAATAACGAACGTCCACCATTAGTTGGGTCATTTGGAATTGCGATACTTGCACCTGGCTGAAGTTCGGTAATCGTTTTGATTTTTTTGGAATAGGCGACAATTGGAAAGACAAATGTGTTTCCTACGATAGTTAATTTGGTGAAGCCGCGTTGTTTGGACTGTTCTTGTAGATATGGTTGATGCTGAAACACATTGATATCGATATCACCTTGATTCAAGGCCTCATTTGGAACAACGTAATCGTTGAAGGAAACGAGTTCCACATCCAGATTGAACTTTTCTTTTGCAACTTTCTTAGCCGTTTCAGCAAGTTCCTTTTCAGGACCTGATACCACACCAACTTTAAGGGTATTTTCCTTTTTTCCCCTGTTATTACAACCTAAAATAGTCGTAAGACTAAAAGCTAAGATCGCAAATGCATAGTTCAATTTTTTCATATGTATAAATTTGTTTATTCAGTAGTCAATTTTCCTTTAAGGCATTCATGCTGCCTTCAGCGGTTTCAGTTGTGATTAAGCTATCAGATTTATTCATCGAGTGTATGTTTTAAGCGGCATTCATGAGTGCGCTTTGCTCGGTTATTCACTCCACAGTATGATCGAATAAATCATGATGGTTTCATATGATATATTAATTAACGATGGTTTACTTTTTTCGATATGTAATCACCTGTATACTGCAACAGGAATACAATTAAAATTAATAAAATAAGAACAGAATTCATGATAAAGGTGTCATAACCTACGTAGCCATATTGATAGCCAATCTGCCCCAGTCCGCCAGCTCCAACAGCGCCCCCCATGGCCGAATAGCCTACGAGTGTAATTAATGTTATTGTCGCATTGTTCACCAACGAGGGAAGCGCCTCAGGGAGCAGTACTTTAAAGATGACCTGCTGTGTACTTGCCCCCATAGCCCTGGCGGCTTCAATTAATCCATTGGGGATCTCCAGTAGACTATTTTCTACCAATCGCGCAATAAACGGTGCTGCACCAATACTTAAGGGGACCAAAGCTGCTGACATACCTATTGATGTTCCTACAAGCTGACGTGTAAATGGGATCATCCATACAATTAGAATAATGAATGGAATAGATCTGAACACGTTCACTAGGAGCGAAACAATCTGATGTATGATTTTGTTTTCCAGCAGCTGATGCTTCCGTGTTAGGAAGAGGTAGATTCCAAGCGGAAGCCCGATCACAAATCCAAAAAAGCCAGATAGGAAAGTCATCATAAGTGTTTCGAGCGTTCCCGATAAAAGTAAATCCAGTACTTGATCAGACATAACCTAATATTTTAGTTTGCGGATGCTGCTCTTTTAAATAGGAGAGACTCGCCGTTATATTTTCGATATTACCAGACAATTCAGCCAATATGACACCGAATTTCATTTCTCCGACGTAGTCGATTTGTGCGGTGATAATATTTGTTTTTACCTGAAACTGCTTTTCCAATTGTTGAATGAAAGGGATGGACTCTTCACTTGATGTCATGTAAATCTCCACAAGTGGATTTCCCTGCGCTTTTAACCGCTCTTGAAACCCTAAAGGAATATCAACCTGCAATGAGGACTGGATAAAATTTTTAGTGATTTCTTGCTGCGGATTTGCAAAAATGGTTTCAACAGAACCGCTCTCAATTAACGTCCCATGATCCAGCACGGCTACTTGGTCGCATATCCTCTTGATCACGTCCATTTCATGGGTGATCAATAAAATTGTAAGTCCCAGTTGTTTATTGATTTTTTTTAATAAGGCAAGTATGGATTTGGTCGTTGCAGGATCCAATGCGCTGGTAGCTTCATCACAAAGTAGAATATGGGGGTCATTGGCAAGTGCTCGGGCTATAGCAACGCGCTGCTTCTGTCCTCCTGATAAATTAGCCGGATAGCTTTCGGCTTTGTCTTCGAGACCAACTAAATGCAATAATTCAGAAACTTTTTGACGGATAAACGCTTTTGATTTACCTTCAAGCTGCAGTGGAAAGGAGATGTTTTCAAAGACCGTTAAGGATGACAGTAAATTGAAATGCTGAAAAATCATTCCAATTTTTCTTCGTTTCATCATTAAGTCTTTGGAAGACATAGACATTAGGTCATTATTTTCAATAATGACTTGACCTGAATCCGGTCTCTCCAAAAGATTGACACAACGAATCAGTGTACTTTTTCCGGCACCGGAAGCTCCTATGACACCAAATATTTCTCCTTTACCGATGGTCAGAGAAAGGCTTTTCAATGCATCGATTCGTCTGGATTTAACCTGAAATGATTTAGATATGTTGTTTAATTGAATCATTGACCCTTTAAGGATTTATGCATTTATGTTAACAAAGTGGATGTCGATATAAATGTACATAAATACGATTGATAAATTACAATGAAATGACGAAAAAAATGGCAGTTGATTCGGTCTTTCCAGGCTTTAGTTGCTGCATGAAAAGACCGGTCTATAAAAACAGATTTCTAGGATAAGGAGTAAGCTGATACAAGTTGTTTTCCAGATCCAAGTCCTTCAATGCCATATTCAATAACATCGCCATCGCGGAGGAACCGTTGTGGGGATTTTCCCATACCTGAACCTGCTGGCGAGCCTGTTGAGATAATGTCGCCTGGAAGGAGGGACATAAACTGGCTTAAATAAGATATCAATTTAGGTACACGGTAGATAAAGTCGCTCGTGTTACCATCTTGCATCAGTTCACCGTTTAATTTAAGCCAGATTCTCATGTTATCTACATCTTGAATTTCATCTTTTGTGGCAATAAACGGGCCGATGGGGGCGAAGGTATCGCAACCTTTACCCTTGTCCCAAGTACCACCTCTTTCGATCTGAAACTCCCGTTCAGTCAAATCGTTATGCAATACATAGCCAAATACATAATCCAGCGCTTCTTCTTCACTGACATATGAAGCTTTCTTGCCGATAACGATAGCAAGCTCAGTTTCCCAATCGGATTTCAAGGAATTTTTAGGCAATGTAATACCATCGAAAGGTCCATTAAACGCAGAAACCGATTTCATGAATACAATAGGTTCTGCTGCTTGTTGCAAGTTGGTTTCCTTGACGTGATCGTCGAAGTTCAATCCAACACAAAGAATTTTGGAAGGAGTCTCTAAAGGAGTACCGATACGTTCATTGGCATCGATTTCTTTCAGGTTTTCACTATTCTCTGCTACATATGCCTGAAGTTTCTCCAAATTTGCCGTATTTGCAAAGAAATCGCGGTTATATTGAAAATTTCCTTCCGAAACATCATATTTCTTTTCATTTAAAATGACTCCCGCCTTCTCGGAGCCCCTTGCGCCATATCTAAAAATCTTCATAAGTCGCAAATATACGGATTTTGTCCCAAAAAGGGTGAAATTTAAGGGGAATTAACAATTAACCAATGTGTAAATTATCTATACAATTATTGTCCAAAGTCGGATACTGAAACGGAAACTTCTCATTGAGGATCTTTTTATTGCTCACCCAGGTTCCGTTGAGTACCATTTCTTTTCCTTTTTTTCCAAGAACTAACTTAATCAAAAAGCCGGGTACGGGTAAAGGGAGGTACAATATGCCATAGCGTCGTCTTGCAATCCGTTTGGTGAATTGGCTAAGTGGCAAAGGTTCGGACGAACAAGCATTATAAACGCCGGCGATAGCGTTGTTTTGTATTGCAAATAGGAGCATCCGAGCAAGATCTTCCATGTGGATCCAGCTCAACATCTGTTTGCCTGATCCCAAAATGGGATTCAGCCGAAAACGTAACAACTGATTGACCTCTTTCAACAGACCCTGGTCTTTACTGAGCACAACGCCGAATCGAAAGACAACAAGTCTTTTTCCAAGTGTTTCAATTGGTTTGACACTGCTTTCCCAAAGGTTACAGACCCAGGATAAAAAATCACCGCCTTGGGGATCGCCTTCCTCAAATGGCTTTTTTTGATAACTGTCATCAGCCCCATACCAACCGATCGCTGATGCCGATATGACTGCCTTCACCTGGTTTGGAATCTGTTTTAATGTCTGATAAATCAGCTGTCCGCTTTCCACACGACTGGATATAATTTCTTGCTGGTAAGCTTTATTCCATCGTGCGGCATTGAGGTTTGCGCCAGCTAAATTGATGATATAATCAGCCTCTTGGACTGACTTTATATCAATGATTTGTTTTTTTGGATTCCAGTCAACATACCGAACGTTATGTTGTGCTGGATGAGCCTTTGGATCTCTTGTGAAGATGATTACTTCATAGAAATTGGCGACCAGTAATTTTGTCAAATGAAGGCCAATTGCACCTGTTCCGCCTGTAATAATTACTTTTTCCATGGATTAAAACGCTTCATAACTGATCCTTTTATTTCTCTTCATTAGTCACTCCTTACATGGTTGTCATGCTTCTCCTAATATACTATTTTGAATCAATAAAAGAAGCTATAATTTAAGGATTATCCTTCGAAATAATCAGTCTTTAAGAATTTCGTTTGGTAATTTATATTTTCCCTGTCAAGATGGAGTAGCCAAATCGAGAGATGTCATAAAGAAGGTCCGCCTGCGTTGCGGACGAACCTTTTGGTATGGAGATTGATCTCTTTGAGATGCTGGTTTCTTTATTGTATCGTTTGGATTGTACTTCCACAAGTTAGCATCTGGGCGCCATAGTACGGATTTTTGACGTCTTTATTGAGGCTTAACCAAGTTGCTCCTTTGCCACCGTTAAACATGGGGCATTTTTGTTGATAAACCAGAAGTGCAGGTTGGGAACTTTTTGCCAGCTTATAGATCTCTTCGGAGAGCGATACAAATGCCACACGTTGTTTGGCAAGATCCTTTGCCTCCTGGAGCGTCTTTGTGTACTGTGTTATCGCGTTTGCTTGTGTTTTCCACGCCTGTTGCTCGGCAGCAGTTAGGTCGGTCGATTTTAACGTCGTCAGCAAACTTGCAAGTTTTGCAGCACCTGTAGCGACAGTCTTGCGATCGGAGGCAACCAGTGCATCTTTCAACTTGAAATATTGGTCGTAAATAGTCTGGAAGTTGCCCGCTTTGGCGACAGATGACGATCCTGCGCTTTCTTTTTTGCTTTCAGGAGTATTTTCAAGATTGGCCGGTGGGGCACTTAAGGTTCTGTCATATTGGCAACAACCATGCAGATCGGCGTAAGTTGTCGCTGGTGCGAGGTACTTTTCATTGTCATAACCGGCAATTGCAATGTTTTTCAACACCGCATCCAAAGAGGTTTTGCTTGCATCAAAGGAAACATTGGCTGTTTGATTGTCTTCGTTCCAATCAACCTTGGAATCCGCCGAGTTTCCCGCTTTTTCTATTGTTTTTTTGCACATACCGCAGTTGCCACTGATTTTTACGGTTTTTGTTGTCATGGTATTATGCTGACCATAAGTAAATATGCTCACGCATAGAAGGCCAGCTGTTATGATGTTATTTAGAATTCTCATGTGTTCCAAATTTTTTAAAATGTGTGGTTGATTCAATGGGTTGTATCCGGCCATATCCGGTTCCCATTGCGATTTTGAAATGCGTTCTCTTTTAAAGTATACGGTGCTCTTTTTTTAGCTTGAACCGTTTTTTTGTCAGCTTATTTTTGGCGGAACCCAAGGATAAAAGTAACCGTCCAAAAGGTAAACGAATAGCAAACTGCCATATGATTTTTTAAAGGATGAAGCGGGAATTTTAGGAAGTTGCATCTCGGCTGTCGAAAGTGCTAATATACTTGTTACGGGAGTACAGTGGCAGCTGCAATCAGGGCATTGCTTGTGGTGCTGGCATTTGATTTTCTTCTTACTGAGAAACTTTTTACAGCAATTATTTTTTTGACTTTCAGATTCCGTATCGTTCATACGGCAAGTTTGAACTTTACTCTGGTGACAGCATAGTGCAGCCATTGGCTTGAACCATAAGCCAAGAAAGAGCAATAATCCGATTAGATGTTTTAGTCCGGTCACAGTTCAAAGATAAGCTTTTTTGGATAAGTACTAAATCCATTCGGATGCTTGTCCTAGCTTTTTTTCTATTCATAGCAGTGTAGATTCTTGGAAGAGCAGGGGATATTGCAGCATTATTCCTGTTGTTTCGTAAAGTATAAAGCGTAGTAGACAGCTTATTTACTTACTACGCTTTATACTTACTTAAACCGCGGGGTTTTGTTAAAACTTGAAGTTTGATAGAAATCCGGGTTTCTTCCAGGTCTTTTTATAGTCGTCTGCTAGTGGACAGTGATCGGAATATGCCAATACTTCATTGAGTAGACTGTGCGCTTTTTTCAAATTTCCCGTTTTGTAGTTAGCGAGTGCTTCAGCTAGCTTTACGGACTCACAGTCGTCATCATAACCCCATTCATGTTGTGCGTAGGCATCATTAAAGATCGCACCGTAGTGATTGACTTTCGCTAGGTTTTCTTGTTCGGCAAACAACATGATACCAAATTTAACCCAGAGCACATAGTCTTCGGGATCCATGACAGTTGCAACCCAGCTGTCATAGCGTTGAAATATTTCTTCGCCCAGCTTAAATTCCGATAGTAAGTAATACCCTTTAATAATGAGATATAAGGTTTTTGCCTTATCAAAATCATTGATGATAAATTCCTTTTTGTTTTTAAGGTATTTTTGTGCAGCAACAACAGTGGCACGATAGTCGGATATCTCATTGTATAGCTGCATCAGAATGTATTGTGGCTGTGCTTCATGTGGATATTGTCGCGCCATATCCGTATAATAACGGATTCGGTAATCCCGGTCGTGCGGCTCAAGGATATCATAAATTACACTTTCCACACCATTTTTAGCGGCCTCAAAATCCCGGTAATGATAGTCGTTCAAGGTCGGATGGTTGATATAGAATTGATAGATATGCTCCAACAGATATTGCGCTTCAGCCTGTATGTCTTGGGAAAGGCCCAGGTGATAATTCACTTCAAGCTGGTAAACAAACATTTGGTAACAGCTGGGAAATACCAGGTCTGAGTCTTCTTCTGTTGATTCTTCCTCGGTTTCTTCTTGCTGAATTTCTTCAAGGTCGCCTAATGTGACCTGATAAGTGTCGAAATATTGCGTGAGGGCGTCTCTCATGCGTTCATAGTCTTCGAGCTTAGACAGGGCATCTGTACGGGTGTAGTGTAGCTCTTCAAAATCTGAGTAAATTAGTCCTTCGGTTGCGATTTGATAGCTATCTTCAAGGAGGTCAATATTTTTTAGTGCAATAGCTAGGTTGTTGCAATTCATTGCACGATTGTGGCTTCCACCAAAATAATCGCTTTCATATTTCCCCTCTTTGAAATAAGCTGCGAAAGCATCATAAGCTTGGCGATAGATAGCAAGGTACAGTTTGCGCAGGGCAAGAGTATCTTCGGTAGATGCACCGTCCAGTGCGTCTACAAAATCAGCTAAATTGACGGCTTCATTATAGAGTTCACGTGGTAAGTCGTCAAAAATGGGAGTGCCTGTGTATATATCACCAGTTGTTAAGTAGGTACATTCAACAAGACGCCGCCAAGATGTAGCGTTCCATTGGCGTTCACCAGATTGTTGAAGATATGGTATAGCAGCCTCGTGCTGTCCATCGTCGTAAAGGTATGCACCGGCAAAATGATAGCCAGCGTACAAGTCAGGATACTGGTCAATCAGTTTCAATGCATGCAGGTAATAATAATCGAATGGTATACCGATATCTTCGGAATAATTACGTTCAATGATCAGCTGATAATAGAATACCTCCGGATGCTCATAGCCGTCAGCGATCAGTTCTTCAAAACGGCTGTGCCACTTGACCAGTTCCTGGTGGATATGTGTCGCTGAATTTTCTCCTTTAATAAGTTTTAATAATATCTTTAAAGCCAGATCTATATCTTTATTTTCATAAGCGATCTCAGCAAGATCCACATACTGCATTTCATGACTACTGACGAAATGGTCAAATTGCGCCCTGATTGACGCCGTTAATGCAGTTCCGGAAATTTGCTTTGTGCGGTCTAAAAGATATATTTTCTTTATCCAAAATAGAGAGAAATTATGGTCTGCACTTTCGCGGTCGTCTTTAAAAGCTTCGTTGAAATAATTGATCCCTTCTTCCAATACTGTCAATAAGGCTTTGTCATTCTGAAGCCCTTCATAAATATTCGCCAGGAAGCCATAGCCATACGAAGTCATTTTTGGTATGGCGATCAACTGCTTTGCATAGCGAATAAACTGGTCTTTGTTGCCCTCATGAATGTGTTTCCTTGGGCGATTGATCAGAGCTAATGAAGCTTCGTTACTTAGGACATAGTTGAGCATATGATAGAGTGTTGTTTCGTTTTCGGGCTCTATGCTAAGTGCTTTTTGAAGATAAGGGATCATTTTCTCCTGGATGATATCAAAGATAGCTTCGTGCCCTTCGTAGAAAACCTGATCGTGATAAGCAACAGCAAGATGTGTCCAAAGCGGCACATCCTGGTCGTTTTGTCTTAATTGATTTTCACCTTCGATGATAAATAAATCCAGTTGTCCACTGTAAAATAAATCGTATATGTTTTTTTCGTCCATTCCTAACCTTTTCTTTTTATTCTTTTCCCTAATATGTTAAATTTTATTGAAATTATTTCACTAGCGAGAGTTTTGTGAACTTTATGCCATCCCATTGAAAATGTTCTTCTCTTGTTGAAATGCAATAGTTTGGAGTTTCGGCACCATCATCTTTTACTTCACCCTCTTCGATGTATTTATAAATCAATTGATTATTTTTTTTGTGTTCTGATGGGAATAGGATCTTCTCGTCGTAATAGAAGGTGCCCGCGTCATTAACAGCATATCTGCTGGGGAGGTTGATTAGTTTTTGGCCAGTCCAGGCAACGTAATAATATTCGCTCGGAACGCTGCATGCGCCTGAAAGATACTCCATTCGTAGGATCTGTTTTACAGTATTTAAACCCATACCGGGCAACAATTTACTTTGAGCGCTTAGCTGGCCAGTAAAAGGAAATGTGTAGGATTGGCTTGCGATGAGCGAATCTTGAGTGCTTAATAGCTTTACTGTAGTTAAGAAATACGCTCGTTCTTCATCATTTCCCTGTTTGATAAAACGGTCAAAACCGAATAGGTATTGAAAGCCTTCCTTGTCGACTTGCTTACCAAGTGCCAATAAGCCAAGCCAGATAAAACCTTGTTTAAGTTCGCCATTGTTCGTATAGCTGATCTGGTGCCAGGGCGCATAGAAATTTTTGATTGTGTCGCCTTTAAACGGATCGCTGGTAATGGTAACAGTTGAGCCATGGGTTAATGAATCTGCCAGTTTTGAGCTGAGCCCAGGAGCGGAACGGATGTAGGCCTTTTCAACAAAAATAGTGGCAGTTTGCCCTTTCTGTATATTCCAAAGGTTAAAATTATCGTCAAATGAGACGCTTTCCTGTGCTTTTAGCAGCAAGGGTATTAAGCTTATGCATACGCATGTGAAATTCTTAAAAATCATCTTTGTCCTTTTCGCTGTTGCAAAAATAGAAGAATTTTAGGCTAAGATTATCACTGGTTTCCGGTATTTTCCTACCTGATAGTCTGTAACGGCAAGAAAACTTTCTCGTCAGCTGTGATGAACAACGCCGTTGAACAAAAGAGGAATTCAAACGTGATTTTTATGGGAGAATATAGTAGTTGCTTATTCGGCGAAATGCTTGGAGGTATGAAAGAAAAAAGCTCAAACTAATGTTGAGCTTTTTTTAGTCTTGGCGGAAGAGGCGGGATTCGAATTTCACGTTTCTTCATAATAATGCCTTAATTTTCTTTAATCCTATCTTTTTACTACTACATTTATTAGCTTTTGGCTCAAATTTGGTGCTGTTTTGGGTGCGTGTTTTATTTATTGAAATTCTAAGTTAAACATTTTTGAAGAATTTTTCTAGAATCAAAATTATAAAATTTCCATAGATGAATGTAGATGGTAAATTGTGTTATTAGAAAACTCCATTCCTTACTGTCGGAAGAATGGGGTACTTACAATCCAGATAATATCAACTAATAGATTCCAATTGTAAATTATTAATTTCTGTGTATTTTATAGACTCTGAGGATAGTAATAGTGATCTATGAATTGCAGAAATTGAGATTTGGATATTTTTTTTGTTATTTACTTCTAATAAATCCCCAATAAGACCATTTAAAATCCCACCTTGAATAATTACTTTTCGCCCAAGATTTTTAGAATTCGAGATATCAAATTTTGTTTCCGAATCAAGTATTTTTTTTAAATCAGAAATAATGAATTCTTCAATTGTTGAAATTGTATTGTTTGTTTTTAGAAAGTAATTACACCATTTACACGAAAGTGAAGTCATGTATTCTTGCCTACTTTTTAGCTTTACAAAAACATAAGAGGGAAAAAGCGGTTGATGTAATAATTTATTTCTATCATGCCACTTTTTTAGGACTCGCCTTAAAGGTAGAAAATGAACTATGTTATTATCGTTAAGAAATTCTGAATATTTACGTTCACAATTGGATTTAGTATACATAACTATCCATTGATTCCAGATATTGGTATTCGTTGGTTTGGTCATAAAAGAACTATCGCTAACATAAGTAATAACTTATAAGGGTTTATAATTTTATCTTTTGCTTTAAGAGACTTTTTTATAATGGTACTTATTATTATTAAATTTAATGAATAATCAGACGGGAGAATAGTATTCTCGACCAACGGATTTTTGACCAATATTAACTTCAGATTAGCCTCGACATCTTATTTTCTTAAGATAATTGTTATAGATGTTTGGAGTTGCTAAGTATTAAATTATGCTGATAGAAAGTTTTACTAATCACTATCTAATCATTTAGAGTATGATCTCAGTTTTAATATAATAGATCTTAGGTCAATTATATTTGATTCATTAATGGTAAGACATTGTTAGTTTGATATCATATTTATTCTGCAATCTCTTTAAGACTTGAGAAGTGTAAGTTTTTAAATATAGGGGTTTTTAACCACTTACGATCCGCAGTTAAACTTTCCTGTTTTAATCCATATTTGTTTTTTTTCTGAAATGTGTTGTTACAACAATAACGTGGCGAGATATGTAAATCCACGTATACAATAATTGTTTTAAAAAGAGGACGTTGTCAATAATTAAATTGTTCATATCATCATTGGTTGGACTATTTGCAGGTTATTTGTTGCTTTTTTATTTTATTTTTCTAATTTTTCTTCTATGTTTATGCAAACTTAAACTTAATGATAATTACAGCTTTTATTGATGGAACAGGAATTAATTTGGGGAAAGTGGTATACACCAAAGAAGCGAATATCAGCCCATATATTTTTTTGGGTAGTGGTATCCACATTATATTTTCTAACTTACGAAAGAATGGTTGGCAGGTATTTTTGGATATTTGCTATTAAAGATCTACTTGTTACTTCAAGTTTATTTTATATGGCCTCTTGGATTATGCCAAAATGGGTGTCATCTCAGAAGATAGTTCCTGCCATATTATTTATTGTATTTTCATATTTTTGGTGGGTTACATTTACATTTATTGATTGTAAAATTGCTTCTTATATTATTCCAGTTAGGGAGAAAAATATATATGCTTATTTTCATTTTTTTTTAGAGGATGGTTACTTTGGACTTTTTAAGTTTCGTAAGGCTCCTGACTTAATTTTAGACTTTTTGTTTTTGGTATCACTTCCATTGGCCCCCAAACTTACTAAAGTTATATTTGATGGAGCTCATCGTTTGACAATTTTGGAAAGAGATAAAGTACAATTGGAAAGGAATAAGTTGAGTCTGGAAAAGGATAAATTAAGCCTTGAAAGAGATAATCTTCAAATGGAACTCAATATTCTTAAATCTCAAATTTCGCCACATTTTGTCTTTAATACGCTCAATAGCATTTATCGCATGGCAGAAATTCAGGATTTCAATACACCTGATGCAATATTGAACCTATCAAATTTGTTAAGGCATATATTATATCAGACCAAGGACGACATGATCTACATAAGCCAAGAGGTTCAATTTCTTAAAGATTTCATCAGTCTTATGACTTTAAGATATGGAGATAGCGTTAAAATTGACTTTAATTTTGACAATATAAGGGAACCATACCAAATTGTTCCTTTAGTATTGATCCCATTTTTAGAAAACGCAATTAAACATGGTCCGGATCGGAGCCGAAAAAATGCTTGGATAAAAATTCATTTTGTTATTGATAATGGTGTATTAGTTTACAATGTTTCCAACAGTGTAAATAATTCAGCGGAAAAACCTCAAGTTGGCGGAATCGGTTTACAAAATGTAAGAAGGAGATTAGAGATATATTATAAAGAGCGTTACTCTCTTGAAGTAATTCAAGAGGAGGAAAGTTATTCTATTTTTTTAAAACTTAAACTTTAAAGGGAGGTAAAATGATTAAATGTATTGTAATTGATGATGAAGAATTTGCACGAGATATTATGGTGTCACATTTAAACAAGATCCCTGGTGTGAAGATTTTAGGTGTTTATGAAGGCGCAATTGATGCCATGCAAATATTAAAATCAGGTGAAGTAAACATTGTTTTCTCCGATATCCAGATGCCGGACATGAATGGAATATCCTTGTTGAAAAGCTTAAAGAACCCACCCTGTTTTGTTTTTGTTACTGGCGATCCAACTTATGCTTTAGAAGGCTATGAATTGAATGTATTGGACTACATTTTGAAACCATTTGGTATCGATAGGTTAATGAAAACTATTGGCAAGGCAGAAATGTATCTAGATGAAATAAAAGGGAAAAAGTCGGAACGCGATTTTCTTATAATAAAAGATAGATCCAATATCATTATCTCGCCATATAATGAAGTTTTTTTTATTCAGGGGGATAAAGATTATGTTTGGATTGAAACATTAGAAAAGAAATACAATGTGTGGAAAAAACTCATCGATATGGAAGAGAAGCTTTCTTCGGCTAAGCAATTTATTCGTATACATAAGTCATTTATTGTGAATTTGGATTTTGCTAAAAGAGTAGAAGGAAATATTATGAAGATGAGAGGCAACATTCAGGATATTCCAATTGGTGGGCAATATAAGTCTGAATTATTTAGAAGATTAGGAATAAATGAGTAGCTTCAACCTAAATTGGATTATTTTTTTTTGATTCAGAAATAAGAAATTTTAACAGGAAATGATAGATAGCCATTTCCTGTTCTCGCTGTTTCATTGAGAAGATTCTATTCAAAAACATATGTACAAGGGAAGCGACAATTTCGTTTTTTTTTATTCTGTATTCGACGTTTGATTGACACTTTAAATAGTGTTCCGAAATTAATATTTTATGCTTGAGAATAAGAGAGTTTAGATCGGCAAAGGAAGTTTCCTGGTTATGAAAGAAGTCTAATATAAGCTTTCTGTTTTCTCTGTAATTTTTGTCTAGCAAAAATTTTAGATTTTTATAATTTTTAAACTCAACTAAAAACTGATCTCTAATTTTCTCGATTAGCTTAATTTTCTCCATTAGATTGAGTTTGAAAGCAGTTAAAATTTCATCAATTATTTTCATTGCTGTAAGCCATCTTAAATTTTTTCCAAATTCAGTTTTAAAAAAGGGTAATAGTTCTACTACCAATACACTTTGTAAGTAAAAAATACTTTCGCAATTTTCTATATTGCTAAAACCATATCTTTCCAATTCACGCTCGTAAGTGTCATATAAAACTTTGGAAACTTTGTTTTGGGAAACATAGGTTTCAATATGTTTATTTATGTAACGAATTGTTTCTTGTAGTGCATGGTTATTTTCAACATTTAAATTGAATCTTATTCTTAGATGAGGGTCGGGATCATTATATCGTACGAAAAACCATTTTTTAATCAACTTCTCATTCAAAAGTTCGAACACTAAATTTTTGATAGAACTTTCTAATAAGCTGTCAGATATCCGTTCAGAGCTATATAATTTGATGTATAGCCATTCGCTTCCCAATGGGAATTCTCTTTTTATTGAAAAATCTGGCGATTCTAATATAAGCGTATTAGTAGTGAGTTGATCCCCTTTATAGGGAATTAGTATTTCGTTATAAAATGAATCTCCATTTTTATCTTTCAAAGCACTATCGAAAGAATCATAGATGAATTCACAAACTGAGATATCTTTTTTTGCAAGTTCTTTTAAAAATATTTCTACGCCGAAAGGGCAGCATAGGTCTAGAAGTAATTCATTGTCACCTTCAATTAATAGCAAGCGATTTGGTAAGTTATAGTCCTCCTTTATTGCCTTTATTGCTGCCTCATTATCTATTTTATTATATTTTTGCTGTTTTAAATTCCATTTTGCCCTTGATAGAATTAAGTGTTTGTATGTTACTCTAGGTAGGTATCTTTGTGTGGATAAAGCACCCCAATCCCAATATACATTCATATGACTATGTTGGGATTGAAGATCACATAAAAACCTATAGATAACCATTCCGTAAGTGAAATTATGTGCGCTACTCAATCTTGGAATAATTTCTTTTTGTAATTTATGAGAGGTTAGAATAATTTGGTCATTTCTTACTTTAACATAGAGATCTTTGAGATATATTATATGTGAAGAATCTACTGCTCCTTGGGTAATAATGGGGATTTCATATTGATAATGTGCAGGTCTAGTTAGAATATTACCAGCTCTTCTGTTCGGTAAAAAAACTATTTCGGCTAGAATTTTATTATTTGATTGATCTTCCTCAAATGCTGCAATTGTTTTTTGTTTTGAATTTAATTTATTATCCAAATGACTAAAGCGGGTCATAAGCTGTAAAGCTGAGTTCCCACCTGCTTTTAATAAATTAAATTTGAAATTGTCTTTATTAATTTCCCCCTGTTTTTCTAAAAGCAAATTGCCTAAAACAGAATAAGTAAGTGGATAATTTTTATTTATATTCTGTGTTCCGTTCATAAGGGGTTTTAGGTCGATCTCATTTAGCTCAATATTGCGAGCAACGGTTCTTTTATCAATAGTGTTTTTTTCTATTATGTTCTCTACGAAATTGTTAAGATGTTCTTTTCGTATATGTGGTTGTTGGTTAATTATTCCTTTCAATAAAGGACATAGCTCTTCTAAATCGTTATTGGGTTTACCATATCCAATTCCTATCTCAGGATCCAGAGCATCTATAAGGGGAATTTCTCTTTCCCCGTATTTTTTTTTGAAAGAAGATTTAAATAATTTAAGATCATCAGCTTCCTTGTTATTGTTCAGAACTAAAATTTCGTCAATTTCCTTAGAAATTTGATTTACGATTGAATCCTCTATATGGTTGGAAATAGCTAAAATTTGTGAATCGACCTGAAAAATATTTTTTACAGTGAACTTTAGTAAGTTTTCTGTTTGATATCGAATATCACTCATATCATAGAATTTTCGAAGGTTAGTCAGCAATTTTATGTTATCTTCAAGTTTAAATAAGATTGGTGATGATCCAGAAGGAAAAGCATATCGTTTTAGTTTTGAAAGAACACGATTTGAGTCCTCTTTGGTGAGGACAGGTTCTAAATCAGAGATAAGCAATTTTAAAGATATTAACTCGTTAATATAATTTTCAGCTTTGTCTTTACTTACGCCTAATAGAATAAGCCGGCCAATTATATTGTTGTAATTTTTACCACCTTCGCAACACTCAAGAACACTTGTAAGTAATGGATTTAATTGAATCCGTCGCCATTGAAAATGTCTGTTATTTTCTTCGTCTATGAATTCGATATAAGTGATAGTATTATTTTTTATTGATATGGAGGTGTTTGTGTAAAATATTATGTTTTCTTTTATTTCAGGTTGGCATGCTAGAATATCTGAAAATTTTAAAATAAATTCTTCATCGTAACGAATATGAGTATTTATTTCACCGGAGAGGAGGAGATGGGTTTTATTAGAGTTTATATCGCCACAACAGATACCAGATAGAAGTCCAAATGGAGTCGGACGACTTGACATCCTACAAATATACTTATAAAGGGTCAATAAAAGTTTTTCATTTTTCCAGTATTCATTTTCATTTTTAAGATTTACAAATTGTTCATACACCTCACTGCTTGCAAAGTATAAAGCATTTAATGCAATAGGATTATCAAAGAATTTGCTAACATAATTACCCAGTTCTAGATAGGTACAAAGTCTGTTAACTTGGCTTAATACCTTTGATGGATATAGAGGGCTTCTTAATAAATAAAAATCAAACGACTTGGGACTATTCACAATTTTTATTTTTTAATTTCACAATCACCTTGTCCACACATTTACTGAAATTTTCATAGGAAATTGGTTTTGGTAATTCATAAAGAGTTCCTTTCGGAAGAGGTCCATTATATAAATAGAGAGGAATAGCGGAAGTTAATATAATAAAAGAAGACTGAGGTAATTCCCCATAATGGAAACCCATGCTTTCACCAGGGGGAATTATTAAATCAAGAAAGATAATAGAAGGGGAAACGTATTCTAATAATTGTTTAAGTTCAGATAATTCTGTTCCAATTCCACTTAAAACAAGCTCTTTTTTTCTATTGATATAATCTTTCAACATATCAATGGAAAAGACGTCGTCCTCAACCACAATACATGCAAATCTTTCCATCCTTTTCGATTGGTTCTAATATTTATTGATAAGTCTTAGTCGTCATTTGTGTTACTCCATCTCCATCTAGGATGTCATCAAAAATTCCCTTTTTCGAAATTGCTGCATGATCCGCGTTTCCAATAATTTCTTTCTCAATTTTTAAGAATTGCTCGATTTGTTCTTTGCTTAAATTTTCCATTTTTTATGACTTAGTGACCAAAAATTTTCAACTAAACTCGGTCTACTATTTTCTCATAAAAAATTTTCTCGACAAACAATGTTGTGACCAATATGAAAGTATTGTTTTACTCTATTTTTTTGTTTTATTTGATTTTTGTTTAATTTTCCCCTTTTTTATTGTCTGTCTAGGTTTTTATGTATTTGGAATAGGTCGCGGTTGAGTTTGTCGACAAAAATTGGTTTATATTATTAAAATGTTTTATTTATATGACGGTGTAGGTCCCAAATAACTAGCCAAATCATTTAAGGATTAATGTATGCCAATAATTACTAATTATAATTCAAATAGAAATTTAGAGTTCATAAATATGATTAATGGGGCAACTTTTGAGTTTAGTGGAAGTTTTATTAATCGAATATTATTTATGTTATATTATTTTACTCTTATTGATAATTTGAGTGTGTTAACTAAAAAAAGTGAAAAAAATTTTTTCAATTACAAATTTTTCATATTTTTGGTAAACATAAAAAACCTCGTTTTAAGGTGAGTAAATGTTATAATCAGTAGCGATAGCTTTGTTCTGTCGCAATTTAAACCTACAAATCTTTGTGTTTCTTTTTAGGTAGCAATGTAATTACGGTTATTTTAAGAATCATTGCCTTATAATTCCCTTTTCTTTTGTAGAGGAGATAATGATATATGTATACAATATTACTATAGAGTATCCGCTTCTGCTTATTTAGCAATTAAATATGAATTTTGATAAAATATTTATTCGGTCTTTAAAAGAGCATGAGGACTTGCTTGCAATAGTTCGTGAAAAACTGTCTTTGGATATAAATAGAGCAAGCGAATGGATTGCTCAAGCTTTTTCGAAGAGCAAAAAATTAATGATCATTGGAAACGGAGGAAGTGCGAGTGATGCCCAACATATTGCTGCTGAATTTACAGGTAGATTCTTAGGTGATAGAATACCGCTTCCAGCAATTTCATTGACAACTGACACCTCAGCATTGACCGCAATTGCAAATGATTTTGGTTATGAACATGTATTTTCCAGACAAATAGCAGCTATTGGAAATCCAAACGATGTTCTGATGGCTATTTCTACTAGTGGCAAAAGTAAGAGTGTCATTAATGCAATCAATACTGCTAATATGATGGGAATCAAAAGTATTGGCCTTTCTGGAAATGATGGTGGATTTATGAAAGACATTTGTCAATTAAACATTATTGTTGAAAGTAGGAATACCGCTCGGATTCAAGAGATGCATATTTTGATTGGACACATTCTATGTGAATATATAGATTATTTATATACTGAAGTCAATGGATAGTTTATTAAACGAACTATTAAATAATAAAGTGCTTAGTTGGGATCGAGCAATTGAATCTACGGAAGTATGGAAAAAGGAACGAAAAAAGATTGTTTTTACTAATGGTTGTTTCGATATTTTGCATCCAGGTCATCTTTGCTATTTAATGGAAGCAGCGTCTTTGGGGGATAAGCTTTTAGTTGCTATAAATTCTGATGAAATAATTACAGAACTAAAAGGAATTGGTAGGCCTGTCAATAATGAATACTTCAGGAGTAGCATGTTAGCAAGTCTATATTTTGTTGATGGTATTATTGTATTTAACGATGATACACCAAAGTCGCTCATTCTTTCATTAAAACCTGACATTCTAGTAAAAGGAGGGGATTATGATCTTACAACCATAGTAGGTAGCAAGGAAGTTATTGAACAAGGAGGGAGTGTTAAAAGTTTGAGCTATATATCCGGATATTCAACAAGTGCCATAATAAAAAAAATTCAAAAAAGTTTTGTCAATGAACTTTAAGAAAGCTTTATTCCTAGATAGAGATGGCGTAATCAATATTGATAAAGGCTATGTTTTTAAGATAGAAGATTTCGAGTTTGTTGAAGGAATCTTTGAAGTTTGCAAATTATTCCAGAGTAATGATTATTTAATAATAGTAGTTACCAACCAATCTGGTATTGCAAAAAAATATTATACAAAACATGAATATTATAAGCTGACAGAATGGATGCTTAAAAAATTTAGAGAAAACGGAATATTGATCAGTCAAGTGTATTTTTGCCCTAAGGAAGATGGTAACAGAAGAAAGCCAAATCCCGGAATGTTGCTAGAAGCGAAGCAGGATTTTAATTTGGATCTAAATCAGTGTTTTTTGATAGGCGACAAGAAATCTGACATTGACGCGGCTAAAAACGCTGGTCTCAAACATTATTATTTTGCGAAAAGCAATGAGAAAATTAATCTAATGGAGGTTCTCAGTATTGTTGACAATTGCGAAATATGAATTTGTTCAATTGTAATACATACTCTTTTTTATAGATATTTTTATTTTAGGTGATTTAATATGATTAATAGTTCCCAATATTCAATCGCAATTACTGGTGCTTTAGGTTTTATCGGTAGTTGTTTGGTATCAGAATTAAATAATCAAGGAATCCATGATTTGATTTTAGTGGATGATTTTTCAGCCATAAAAAAAGAAGCTAATCTTTGCGGGAAGAAATATAACAAAAAGATTGAACGAGAGGATTTTTTTGAATGGTTAGAAACAACAGATCATTTGTTATCCTGTATTGTCCACCTCGGGGCTAAAACAAATACACGGGAATTTGATTATAATATCCATAAGTATTTTAATGAGGAGTATTCAAAAAAGATCTGGAAATACTGTTGTAAGAAAAATATAAGATTGATTTATGCATCTTCAGCTGCGACTTATGGAGATGAAAAGAATTCTTTTTCGGATGAGCATTCTATTATTTCTAAACTGAAGCCTTTAAATCCATATGCTATATCGAAGAATAACTTTGATAAATGGACAATTGATCAATTCGAAACACCCCCATTTTGGGTAGGGTTAAAGTTCTTTAATGTTTATGGACCAAATGAGTACCATAAAAATGGAATGGCTAGTATGGTGTTTCATACTTTTAATCAGATTAAGAAAAATGGACAAGTCCAGTTATTTAAGTCTTACAAACCAGAATTTTACGATGGAGAGCAAATTCGTGACTTTATTTATGTGAAAGATATTATAAAAGTAATTCATTGGTTAATAGAAACTCGAAGAGATTTGAGCGGCATTTATAATTTAGGTACCGGTGTAGGCAGGACATTTAATGATTTAGTGAATATAGTTTTTAGGACGTTATCGTATGAAACGTCAATTGAATATATTGATATGCCTATAGATCTTAGGAAGAATTATCAATATTATACCCAGGCGGACATGACTAAATTTTATTCAATCGGTTTCGAACCCTCTTTTTATTCTCTGGAAGAAGGAATAAGGGATTATGTTGGAAATTACTTAACAAATAGCTATTACTATTAGTACTATAAAATCTATTGCAATTATTGTAAATAATCCAGTATGAATTTTTTGAAAAAGATACGTTGTACTTATTTGTGTCCTGATAGATCTGCATGGAGATTTCTACTGGTTATCACAATGATTCTTGCCTTTGCACAGACTTACGGACAGTGGAAGTCATTTAATTTTGTTACCGAAAAACAAAATGAAGTTTCTTTACTCCCTTCCAAAAGATTTATGACAGATGGTTATACATTTTTCAGTTCTTCAGACGAATTCAATGAAGATGTCCGGACATTTGGTTTTGAACCGTTTAAGAAGAAATCAATTTGGATCAATCCTATCAATGAAAATTTTTCAATAGATGCAAAAACTATCTATTTAAATCTGTACACCAAAAATGTAAAAACCATAATTTTAAATATTAGGATGTTGAATGGAGAATATTATCAGAAGAGAATAAATTTTGCAAGTGATGGCTATCAAGTACCATTCGAGTGGTCACCGGAGCATACTAACAAAATTGAAAAGCTACCTGATTTTTATAGCGATTTAACTAATGTAAAATCCAAAAGTCTATTTTTTGCTAGTGTAGAATTAAGAGATGATAAGCAGCCATTCCAATTGATTTTAGGGGATGCAAAGATTTATAAAAGGTACTCAAGAAAGTTACCAAGTCAAGGACATTTCTTTTATGAGATAACTGGTGAAAAAAAAAATATTTTGGAAGATGATGTAAGGAAAAAATTTGGTGATGGACATCCCTTTATACAGTATGCAAACTTTACATCATTTAATGGATCTCCTTACAGTTTTGAATATAAATCCGAATCTTTAGATAGCATTGAAATTCAAAGTTATACCCTGGAATTAATCCAAAAAATATTCGAAAAATATACTTTTTACGATGAGCATGGCTTAAATAAAGGAAAAATTCTTCAAAAGATTCATGAAATAGTCAATAGTAATCTTCCATTCGCCAATAAAATTAATCAAATTGAAACCGAAGGAAAGAAACTCCACGATGGACACTTTTATTTTAAGAATCCCTCAAATGGGTTAACAGATGTATCTTCGCCACTAATTTTAAAGAGAATTCAAGATCATGTCCAAGTCGTTGGGATTAGGGATGATAGATTGGAATCTAAAATTTCGTTGGGGGACATTATATACTCAATTGATAAAATTGAGAGTGAACGTTATATTGATTCTTTAAGTGTCAACTATTTTGGTAATAGTAAACAGCGTAAAGAACTTGCGATATCTCATCTGTTAGAAAGAACACTTAACTCGGTCCCTTCTGAAATTGTACTTAGAAAAACAGATGGTTCGTTTTATCAAGTTGAACTTGCATACGATAAAAAATTTCCTGCACCTAAAAAATTCATACCCTTACATTTTGGATTTAAAAGACTACCGAACAACTGGGCATATCTTAAGATAAATAAGTGGGATAAAGGAGACTGGATTAAGTTTCTAAATTTCAAAGACAGTATAAAAAATTCTAATGGAATTGTTTTAGATCTTCGAGGAAATCCTGGCGGGATTGAATTGGAATCAATAAAAATAGCCAGTTGTTTTATTAAGAAACCATTATTATATGCTGAACAGAGATATAAGTTTCTCCAAAAAGAAATAGTTGGTCAAACCATAATTAAACCCAATAGATTTTTGGATCTATCGAAACTCAGTATTATTATTTTAGTAGATAATAAGACCGCATGTGCGTCCGAGTCATTTGCTTTGACGCTAAAAAAGAATGCCAATGTTACTATCGTAGGAAGTTCCCCAACTAGCGGTGCCTATTCAACGGTGTATTCTTTCACACTCCCATTTAAAATTGAACTATGGATGAATATTTTAAGTAAAACCTATTTTCTCGACGAAAAGATTGTACTGGAATATAATGCTATACGCCCAGATGTTCAAGTTGACATTACTAAATACACTGATCTTTATGGTTATGATGATAAAGTGTTGTCAGCTGCCAAAAATTTGATTGACCGGTCAATATATAATTAATAGATTTTTTAACCATTTTAAATTTCAAAAACATGAAAAATGAAAAAAAAGTGTTAGGCACACTCGTAAATGCACAAGAAGATGACTCTACAAAAAAAGTCGAAGGTTATTGCACACCAGGTTATGTAGTAAGCTGTAGTGGCACTTATAGTGGTAGTGGATCTGCGACTAATGAAGAATTGGATATCCTAATTTAATCCATTTTATTGAGTCTCACCAGATGTTTACTTTCTGGTGGGATTCAATAATTTCAATGGTATCTTTAGGGATAATACCGATTTCACTTTTTCTTTAACCTTTTAAAATAATCTATTATGCTGCCTAATTTAAAGCTGAGTTATTACAATCATTTCATTCCGCATAAAGATCGAGGGGTCTATTTAATCTATAACTCATTTTCTAACGCTATGATGGAAATAGATTACGAAGTAGGACATGTAATTTCTAAACTTAACAGTATGGAAATTCACCATCTTGATCTAGATATTGTGGAGTTAATGAGAGAAAATGGAATGATAATTTCAAAAGATATCGATGAATTTGTCGAAATAAAAAAACGAGCATCAAACTCGAGAAAGGTTTTTACAGATTCCTCAACGCTTTTCCTTTGTATATCCCCAACAAATAGTTGTAATATGCAGTGCCCATATTGTTTTCAGGGGGATAAGAGTGCTAAAAATCGGGATACTAAATATTTAGATGAGAATAATATTAATAGTCTAAAAAAACTGGTTTTGAATACAGTGGAGAATCCTCATGGAAGTAAAATTGACCGTATTCAGATAGAATGGTTTGGAGGAGAGCCACTGCTTCGAAAAAATGTGATTAGAGAATTTTCAGAATTTGTAATAGATATTTGCGCCAAATATAATCTTGAATTTTCCGCAAGTATTGTTACAAATGCCTCACTGTTGGATGCACAAACATGGGAACTATTAGATAAATGCAGAATATATAGAATCCAGGTTACTATCGATGGTCAGAAAGACATGCATAATCAAGTTCGCTTTTACGCGAATGGAAAAGGGTCATATGAACATATTATGAACAATGTTTTATTGATGCCTGAAGAAAAATTTTATTTAACTATTCGTATTAATGGGGATAAGACTGTCTTTGAAAGTATTTCTCTTTTATTTAGCGATTTAGAAAATCGTGGAATCTGGCCAATGAGGGATAAACAGATTGGCTTTCATTGGGCACCAAAATTCTATAATTTTTTGGGATTCAACCAGGAAAAGGATATATATTACACCAGTTTTGAGTACCAAAAATCTAAACACGATTTCGAAAAACTACGTCTATCTTATTTTAATACATGGGCTGAAAAAGAGAATAGGAAAAATAAAAATTTGCGTTATGCCTATCCTAGTTTTAGTGATTTCTATTGTACCACTGTTGAGAGTGCGAACTCTTTTTCAATAGATGATGGAGGTTTTATTCATAAATGTTATAATACTGTTAACAGTAAAGACAAAAGAATAGAACATCTTGACGATTTTAATGGTACCAATCCGGGCTTAGACCACTACAAAAAATTGGATAAAACCGAACAAGCTGATTGTAGAACATGTAAAGTTCTTCCTATTTGTGATGAAACCTGTAATATGCGATTTACAAGTAATGCCGAAAGTAAAATATGTACTGTGTGGAAATATTTTATGGATGAAAGGATGATTGCTATTTACGAGCAGAATTATCAGGAAAGCCAACGTGCTGCGCAATAATATGCGAGCAAAATTTTGTAAATAATCTCATTGGCTTTTGAATTAAAACCATTAGAATTCGAATGATAAAAATTGGGATTATAGATAGCGGTATAAATGCTGAACAATTAAGTCTAATCAGGAATATTAGTAGTATTGATGGCCTATATCTGAAAAGACTCGGCGATACTGATTTAATTGATAGAGATTCAAATTTTTCCGATGAAAATGGTCACGGAAATGAATGTTTTCGGATCATTTCCTCCATTATAACAAACGTCAATTACTATATTGTGAAAATATTTGGCAAACAATTGGAAACAGAATTGGATATTTTAGTAGCTGCAATTGAAACATGTATTACTGAAAGGGTTGATATCATAAATATAAGCGCAGGAATAAGGCTTGACAAAACCCCGGAAAAATTACGTAATGTTTGCTATAAAGCTTATCTTAATGGAATAATTATTCTTGCTGCACAACATTATCAAGGAAAGGTCAGTTATCCGGCACAATTCCCCTATGTGATAAGCGTTGGCACCGGAGACCTTAGCAACGGGGAGTACTTTAGATTTTTTGATATGGATGAGGGGCCAGTATTTTTAACATCGGCTGCAGATCTATTTCCAGAAGATTCTGACTGGTCTAAATCTACGAGTTTCTCTTGTGCTAAAATGACTGGTTATATTGGTAATTTATTTAATGAACGTGGGAAAATGAATTTTGAAAAGCTAATTGGAGAGCTTATAACTTTAAACTAAACTATAATATCAAATGCTTAAGCCTTATCTATTATTGTTAATTCCCTTTTTATTAACTTCAATTGCACTAAAAGCTCAAACACATAAGATAGTGGGTAGTATTGAAATAAATAATGGAAATCCACTACCGAATGCAACGGTAATCTTAAGGTCATTTGCAGATTCAATTTTAATTGGAGGAACATCCACAGATAGTAATGGGAAATTTATACTTGAAAATATTAATTCGGGTAAATATAAATTAAGTGTTTCGCATATGGGTTTTGCGCCTTACACGACGCAATTACAAGTGTTGAATAAAGATTTATTTTTAAATAATATTGTACTTAGTTCTAAAGAGGGAATTAAATTGGATTCAGTAACGATCAATCGTCAAAGGCCATTGCTCACGAGATCGATCGATAAACTAGTATTAAATGTTGAAGGTAGTGTGTATGAAAGGGGTGAAAATGGCCTGAGATTGTTTAATGTTATTCCGGGGGTGCAAGTTATAGGAAAGGATATAAAGTATAGGGGGGTGGAAAATGTTACTGTTTATGTTGATAACCGCAAATTAGTGCTTCCACCAGAACAGTTGGAGATCTATTTGAGAGGTATTCCCTCTGAATCAATTAAATCATATGAGTTAAAGGCGGTACCAGGAGCCGAGAACGATGCTCAGCATGGTGGGGTAATCATTAATATTGTTCTTAAATCGGAGTATAAATATGGTTTAACTGGAAATGTTGGGGTGCGCTATTGGATTAATGATAACAATAATGGTTCAGCTTCTACGTCATTAAATTATAGAGTCGGTAAATTTACCGCTCAAAGTAGTTTCAACTATCAGAATAGCGCCGCATATTTTCAGGATAAAATATATCAGGAATTCAAGTCAACTGGAGTATATAATATTCAAGATGACAATTATAAAGAAAAGTATCATTCTATAAATTTTAATTTCGGTTTTGACTATAGATTGACGGATAAACAAACAATTGGAATAAACTATAATTTATTAAGAAATCCGGGAGATTTCAGCAACTACACAAATAACATTACTGATTTTTTTGCGGATAAAAGTCATGGTAATCCTGACTCCACTTGGATAAGTCGAAAAAATACAACCTTCAAATATACCAGTCAAATGGTCAACGCATTTTATCGAATCAAACTTGATTCAACAGTTAGTAGACTAGATATTGGATATAGTTACATTGGCTATGATCTAGACGATCCATCTAGAATTGAAACGAGCTTTTTGAACAGCGAAAAAGTTGAATCACGACCTCGCGATAGTATTTTCGCGTATAATAACGGAAAATCCCATGCCCATGTTTTCAATATAGATTTAGAGAAAAAACTGTCTAAATCGTTACAGATAAATGCAGGTGCTAAATATACTTCATCAAATACAAATTATTTGATGGATTATCGATTTGGGCTTGACAAGGACTCACCATTGGATACCAATAGATCAAATCAATTTCTATATAATGAAAAGATATTTGCAATATATGGTTCAATTACAAAATCCTTTGACAAATGGCAAGTGAAATTTGGATTAAGAACAGAGAAGACGAAATATGATGGGGTATCTGTTACTTCCGGTGAAGAAATTGATCGCAGCCGTTGGGACTGGTTTCCTTCGGCATTTGTTAACAGAAAAATCGGAGATGATCATTCATTAACATTTTCTTATGCGCGTCGAATAGATCGTCCTGGATTTAGGCAATTAAATCCATTCACATTTTATTTAAGTAGAAACAATCTTTGGCAAGGTAATCCCAATTTAAAACCTTACTATGCTAACAATATACAATTAGAATATTTATTAAAAAATAGGTATTCATTATCTCTTGGTTATCAGACTACGGACGACGGGATAGCCAGGTTGGTAACCAACGAAGGTGAGATTGTCATTACTAGGGAAGACAATATCAATGATTATAGAAATCTTTTTCTTTCGTTTAATGTACCATTAAAACTTACGAAATGGTGGGAAATGAACTTTAGTACAACTTTTAGAAATTCGTCTATCAACCTACATACTGTTCCGCAAGTGAAAAGAACAAAGTTTAACCAATATTTTTGGGCCAATAGTAAGTTTAATTTACCGAAAAAATATTTTATTGAGATTTCCGGCAATTATGCAAATAATGAGTTTTCAGATATTTATGATGCTAAAAATGTCGGTAAACTGGATATTACAGTAAGAAAAAGTTTCTTTAACGACAAACTAACTACATCGCTGGAATTGATGGATCCATTTCATTTTTATAAATTGGGACAAACTATCGATAACGAAGCTATCAATCGATCTTTTGTCAGAAACAAGATCGATTGGGGAAGATACATAGGTTTTAATCTCGCTTATAATTTCTCAAATGGGAAGAAAACGACCGATAGAGAATCTATTAGTGCTCCCGGAAATGACGTAAGGGGACGTTTATAATCCCTAGAAATAGAATAGTGTAAAAACTAATATAGATTAACTATGCAGGTAGAGGAAGAATTCGGCTCAACTGGTATTCGCTATACTTCATATCAACCAACCCGAGAAGAAATCAATTTGTTGAAAAAATCGTGGCAGACCTTCGTTGACCGGGATATTCCTAAATATCCCGGTACTTTCAATGGGCGAGGAATCGTCACTTGTGGTGGGGGAATGAGATATTTTACATGTGCTTGGGTTTCGATAAATATTTTGCGAAAGAAAGGTTGTGAGCTGCCAATTGAATTGTGGTATTTTGATGGTGAGATAAACAGTGAGATTATTGAGAAGCTCGGTTATTTAAATGTTGTCTGTAAAAATGTCAAAAATTATTCAACTGATAGTTTAACTGATAGTTTAACTGGATATGCACTTAAGCCTTACGCTATACTAAATAGCTCATTTAAAGATGTACTTTTTTTAGATGCAGATAATGTATGTGTTAGAGATCCATCTTACTTGTTTGATAGTGCTGAATTTGAAGAAACGGGAGCAATTTTCTGGCCGGATTTCTGGAAAACGGATATCAATAATCCTGTTTGGGAAATAGTTGATTCTTCGGATTTCGATGAATACGAACAAGAAAGCGGTCAGGTTTTAGTAAACAAGGAAAAATCATGGAATTCATTGCACCTTACCTTATATTTTAATTTACAGCGACAACAATATTATAAATTTTTGCTGGGGGATAAAGATACATTCAAGTTTTCTTGGAAGGCTCTCAGGAAAAAATATTTTATGGTTCAAAGAGAAGTAGGATACTGCGGGTATTCAGGTGTAGAAAACCAGTTGTATAGTTCAGGAGTTGCTATGGTTCAGCATGATCATAGAGGATTTATTTTATTTATACATACTAATATGGCAAAGTGGGATATTGTTAAATGTGGTGAATATCTGTGGAAGAAGACAAAGTATTTTAAAACCAGCGCAAAAATTAAGAAATTTATTAAGCGGAACGTGAAACTGGTAAATGGATCTGATGGGGTTGTATTTGACATTGACGGTGATGTTCTTATTGAAAATTCTGATTGCGATGTTCAGATGACGGAAATTTCTTGCCATCAAGTTTTAGAGGAATTGAGACAATCCGACTTCTATCTACGATTCATTCTTGATGCCTATATGTCTCGTATGCGTCGGGAAGTTTAATCCAGTCCAAACTAGCCTTTATTTTTTATTTGCATAAACTATCTATAAGATAATTTATACATATGTTTTTTCTTCAAAAATCTAACGATCTAAAATCTTTTTTTAGTTTTCTACAGAAATATCTACTGTTTGAGGCGTTATTATTGATTTTGATGCTTTTGGGCAATATCTGCGGGTTGGCTTCCCCATATCTTTTGGGTATGGTCATTGACAAAGCCATACCATCGGGAGATAAAACTTTGTTAGCGAAAATCATACTTTTGATTGTGATTGTCAATATTTTTAGATTTATTTTCGGAACACTCTCAGAATATTTAAGTACTAAGGTATCCTCGAATGTGATACTGGATATCAAGGAAAAGTTATTTCGGAATCTATTGGAGTTACCATTTCCTTATTTTGAGAAAAATAAGCCGGGAGAAATTATTCAGATTATAAGTCAGGAAGTTGACAAAATTCAGAGCTTCCTAACCAAAGGACTTATAAGATTTATAAATAATGTCTTCACAATACTAAGTTTAACCATATTACTTTGTTATTTAAATTACAAATTGTTTCTGATTACATTCGCTGTATTGCCATTGGTGATTATTCTTAATTCAATAATAAGTAGAAGAGTAAGAAAATTGGTAAAAGCAACTGGTGAAAAAGAAGGAGAACTATATAACTTTTACTTTGAGAGGATTAAAAACATAAGTGTTGTCAAGACTTTTTACACAATTAAACATGAAGTTTCTAAATTAAAACGCAAAGTCGAATTTTTAAATATATTATATTTAAAGAATTCCAAATTGACTGCCTTAGGAAATAACGGTTCTTTCTTTTTTATTTCATTACTGCCTGTAATTGTTTTGTTTATGGGAGGATTTCAAGTTATAGAAAATGCAATGACCATTGGAGCGCTTGTAGCATTTATTCAGTATAGCAATCGTTTGATTCCACCTGCTAGTGACTTCTTGAACCTTTATGTAGATTATATAAAAGCGCATGAATCCTCAAAAAGAATAGCTCCATTTCTAAATCCCAAAACAAACGTTGGAAAAAAAGAAAATCCTAATGTTCAATTGAAAACTATATCGAGAATCAGATGCAGTAATTTGGGGTTTAATGTAAATGAGAAGGCGATATTGTCCAACATAAATATTGAATTGGTGGCCGGAAAGAATTATGTTATAATGGGGGCAAATGGCGCCGGTAAAAGTACATTGATCAAAATATTGTCGAAATTTTATATGGCGACTTCCGGTGAGGTTATCATTAATGAAACATATTCAATAGAAGAAGTCCCTATAAAGTATTGGTTCAAAAAAGTAGTAGTTATATCACAGGATGCTCAAATTTTTCATGAAACTATCGCTGCTAACTTATTATATGCGAACAACAATATTTTGCCAGATGATATGTGGCGGAGTTTAGAAACCGTTGATCTAAAATTATATGTAGAATCTTTAACTGATAGTTTAGACACAAAAATTGGAGATGGGGAAAATGCTGCAAATCCCTCTGGTGGGCAGCGGCAAAAACTATCGTTAGCTAGACTATTTCTAAAAGAAGCAGATGTAATAATATTAGATGAGGTGACGTCCGCTATGGATAGTAAGAGCTCTAGGGTGATAACAAGTCATATTTTAAAAACTTATAAGGATAAGATAGTCATTAGTATTACTCATAAAATACAAGACACATTTTTGTTTGATCGGGTAATATTAATGGACTCTGGGAAGCTTTCTGAAAATGGAACTCCTAAGGACCTTTTACAGTCCAGTGAAAAATTTAGATCGTTTCTTTCTTCTGATTCAGAGGTGATTACATGTGAAAATGATATTTTATGACTAAAATAAAAAAAGTTCTAATTGTTTGCGATACATATGATTGTATTAAATACAATAGCATTAACAAAGGAATACTAAAACAATTATATGTTCTGGTTTATCTATTAAATAAATATTTTGCAGAAGGGGATAGGACAATTCAAATTTGTAATAATTCATTCTTTGGGTTTGATGTTTTTTGGGAGGAAAAAACTCCTATGCAGGAATTTTTATCCCCCTATCTTTTTCAGAAGGAATGGAAAGAGCTGGATTTTCTGAATTATGACTTGATTATTACTCATCCTGCTAATCAGCAAATTTTACAGTCATTGATTGTATTAAAACATACGATTTTCGATTATTCTAGAATATATTCCATCTTGGACTTAGATTTTGATCGGGAAATGCTTTTTAGTTCTATTGGAACATTATTTACAAAAGATGGGCTTCTTGCGCTTAATGAGAAGCAAAAGAAAGATCCCGAACTTGCTACATTTAAGCAAGAGTTTGATAAAACTATTTGTGAATTTAATAGAAGTCGTCAAGAGTCTCTTATTCCCGATTTATCTATTATTATTGAAAACTTTAATAGGCGTTTGGTTTTGGATAAAATAAAAAGCGTTTTGATTTTAGAGTTATATGATAAGAATAATTATATAGGTGATGCTGTAGATTGGTTTCCAAGGATAAAAAAAATATTTGCTTTATTTGAGGAAAAATGTGAAATACGACTAAACATAGCCAACTCGGCTGCTGCGAGTACAATTTCTACTATTTTTCATGGTTTTCTAAAGGATGGTAAAACGATTACGAATGACCATTGGGATGAGATTTCTTTTGGAGATTATGATCTAATATTGATAAATAGTGATATAACGGCAAAGTTTTATGCCTATTATCGCAAGAATGATGCCTCATTTTTTAATAATAACCTATTTTTTACATACACAATAGACGATGCAAGTGATGTAAAGGAGGGCCAGCAAACATTTGATTTTATAACAAATATTAAGCGAAAGGGATTTAACGGTAGGCTTGAAATTGCTGATAAGAAATATCGAGATAGACTTTTCAATGAAATTTCTCTATTAAAAACAGAAGTGGACTTCGCAGAAGAATGGCTCGTTGGAAAAGGTATACAGAAAACAGACAAATTAATAGGTATTCTTCATGGCGCATCTGGGTTTGCAAAGGTAATCAACGAGCTTGAGAAATTAAAACTGATCAAAAAACTATGTAATGTAAGTGGATCAGTAAAGGTTCTTTTAGTTTGCAATAGAGAAAATGAAGCTAAGTGGATAGCAGGTGCCTTAGACGAGGTCGAGCGCAAAAAACTAGTGCTTTTATCGGATCTGGAATTACGAAGTGTGATGAGTATCCTAGCCAATTCCAGATTTTCTATTATTATTGGTCCTTGTACAGGTTTGATGCATGCATCAAATGACTTGTATAGATATTTGTTAAATCATAAAATTATTGATCTGGATAAGGTTCCGGTATTATTAACTTATACAGGAAAGCAACCACAGGTTTATAACTATACTCCTCAATTTTGGTGGAAAGATTCAGATTTGACGCATTGTTGTGTATTTTATAAACCTACCGGCAGTGAAGGCGAGGAGTGTTTGATTTCTTTGGATGAAAGCCCGGACACACCAGCATCATTTTATCAGGATAGTAGATGTGTGTTTGATATAAAACACGAAATGTTACTTAATTATATAATTGACAGATTATCCAATCCATTAAGAAGGTTAGGAATTGACTTCTCTCATATTCTTACTCCAAATTGTAAAGAAATAAAGAGCTTGGAGAAGACAATACCTACATACATAATAAACCTCAAAGAACGATTTGATAGGAGGGCAAATATTGAAATTCAGTTTTCGGGAAAACATGAATTCAATTGGACAATAATTGAGGCTGTCAAACATAAATTCGGCAACCTAGGGCTATGGTATACAGTTAAACATATTATAGAAAGTGCATTAGAGAAAGACTATGATTATATTTTGATATGTGAGGATGACCATGAATTCACGTCACATTATTCAAAAGAGTCTTTGTTTGCAGCGATTGAAAATGCGCTAGAATTGAGGTCTGATATATTATTAGGTGGTGTAGGTGGTCTTAATGGGGAAGTAAAACTTGTCTACAAAGATCTTATTTCGGTGGATGGGTTTGCATGTACCCAATTTATGGTTTTATTCAAGGAGTTCTATACTAAATTGTTAAAAATCGAATTTGCGGCAACAGATTGTATTGATTTAAAATTTTCAGAAGTAAGTGAGAGAAAGCTTGTTATTTACCCTTACATTTCAATACAAAAGGACTTCGGGTATTCAGATGTGACAAGCGGATATTACGAGGACAAGATGCAAAATTGTTTTTTATCAACATCAAAGCTTATACAAACTGCTTTAATAGATAAACTTACGCCGATTGTGATCTAAAATTACTTAATCTTCAAATTGCTGGTATTATAAATTCTGAAAGAGAAACCCTTCATTTTGTTCGATCAGAAATAAGTTACAATGATGATTATGGTAACAGAAAATAAAATCCTTATTCTTTGCGATTCTCATGACTTTGTTAGAAATGGTACTAACGTCGTCTTTCTTAAACAATTATACGTTGCAGTTTTTATTCTAAAACATATATTGGGTATCAAAAATCATAATATACATATCAATAATAGGTCTTTATTTGGATTTGAGGAATTTTGGGAGCCTAATAGCAAATTGTTGAATTTCTTTGAAGGACATTGTTTTCGAAATACATGGAATGAAATTGACATGTTGAATTACGAGATTATTATATGTATTCCTGAGCTTCAGATGTCTCTAAAAGAGCATATTGTCCAAAATTATGGAAGATGCAATGATTTAAGGTTGATTTCATTTACGGAGGTACAGTATCCTTGCGAAATGATATTTAGTGAGATCGGTACATTATTCACAAAGGGGGGGCTTTTTGAATTTGAACGAAGTTCTGCGAATATTGAGGCTATTTCAGAATTTAAAAAAGAGATTAATAGATCTTTGGTTAATTTTGATTATGCTAAACAAGAGTCTTTAATACCCGAGCTTTTACCTTTAGTATCTGACTTCAATGAAAGGGTGAGATCGCAATCTATCAGCGATATACTGATTTTAGATGATTATTGCAGACCTGCCTTTATTGGAGATACTTTTTTCTGGCTTTCTAGATTGAGAAGCCTTTTGAAAAATTTTCCAGACTATTGCAGGGTTACCATCAATATTGTAAATCCAATTGTGTATGAGATAGTTTGTGAATGTTATAGAAATTCTCTACCCGAAAGAATTAAGCTATTAAATATTAGTTGGGAGTATTTATTCCAGCAAAATTTTGATATAATTTTATGCTATAAAGATATTTTTTTGAAATACTTATGGTATTTGAGATCTTGTTCCTTCCAAATAAGCCGTACGATCTTTTATACCTTTATGGTTGACAATCCTGGTATTGAATCAAAAGGTGCGACATTGGATTTTAATGCAAATATTCCATATATTAAATATGGTGATAGGCTAATAAATAGTGGTTTATCCTATAAATCAGCGGAATTTCGTGAAATAGCTTTAACAGATCAGGAAATTGATTGGGGGGACAAATGGTTAGAACATTATGGAGTTTCCGAAACAGATAAATTGCACATTTTTTTGCTTGGTTCATCTTCATCCAAAAAAGTTATTAGTGATCTTGAGGTATCCTATTTTCTAAAATATTTATTGCAACAGGATTCAAGTAATAAGATAATTCTCGTGAATGAAAATAGCTTGAATGAGAAAAAATGGTTACGAAGTTCATTAGAATCATTCGTCAATCAAATAGTCCCAGTGGAAAATTTGGCATTACGTAAAGTAATGTGTCTTATTGGTAATAGGAATGTAAAAACAGTTATAGGGCCCTGTACGGGTTTGATGCATTTAGCTGATGGGATCTATTCAAATTTAATTAATCACAATGTTATCGCTGCAGCGGATTGTCCATTATTATTAACATATACGGGACAACAAGAATCAGAGAGATCCTATCATCCGAATAATTGGTGGGGAATGAGTAAGCTCACCCAATGTTGCGTAGCTATGAAAAACGCGGCAATCGAAGGTGAGGCGATACTTTTGCCGCTTTCGAAATGTCCAATGGATTATATGAGCTTTCAGGAGCAAAGTGTAAGTGCTGATACGATAACTTGTGATATGCTTGTGGAATATCTGGAGACCAAATGTTCGGCTCGTTTGGATCTTTTGGGATTAGTTAAAAAGAGAACTTATCTAAGAGGGGGCGTGTAGTCAACTTTGAAAATTAGGACAGAAAGATGAAAACATTTGTTGAACGAATTTAGAGATAAATTTGAATTTAATATATCTGTTATCGACGCGATAGAAACCAGAGATGGAAAAATTGGATTATGGTTGACTATTAAACAAATTACTAGGGAAAGCCTCCGATGCGGACATCAATATGTATTGATATGTGAAGATGACCATGAATTTACAAAAGGCATTACTGAGGCAAAATTATTTTTTGCTATTAATCATGCATCACGACTTAATGCCGATGTTTTATTCGGAGGAATTGTTTTTTTGGAGGGGGGGAGCGAGTTCAAAGAAATCTTGTTTCTGTCGATGATTTTACATGTACCCAATTTACTATAATTTTCAAATCATTTTCGAATGTATTATGGGTGCCGAGTTTGTAGAAGGAGATTGCGCAGATTTAAAAATAGCGAGTTTGAGTAATAGAAAATTAGTGATTTATCCATTTATTTCTGCACAAAAAACTTTGGTTATTCAGATATAAGTGATAGTTATTTTGAAAATAAAATGGAAAGAGCATTCCAGGAAACGAGTAGGATAATTCATGAGAAGTTATATCGCTAAAATTTCTCATTCTATATTAACTGAAATTTACGGCAAGCTATTAGTGGGTTTAGAATAAATGTATTATGATGAGCAATAATTTTCTTTCAAATTTTAAAAACTTTTCAATATTAGTTATTGGTGACCTAATACTTGATAAATATCTTCAAGGTGTAACGACGAGGATAAATCCTGAGGCTCCTGTTCCTGTTGTTGATATACTTTCCGAAACACTTAGATTGGGAGGGGCTGGTAATGCCGCATTCAATTTAAAAAAGTTAGGTGCAAAAGTTACTTTTTTTTCTGTTATAGGGAATGATGAGAACGGGCGTTTGGCTATGGATATGTTAAAAAGCGAGAACATTGACGGACAGCTTATCGTTTCTGATGAAAGGGCGACTATTGTAAAAACTAGAGTGATTGCTGGTAGTCAGGTTGTTGTTCGTTATGATCAAGGGACCGATTCTGAAGTGAGTAGGGAGGTTGAAGAAAAACTGATTTCTCTCATCTGTTCAAATCATGAAAATTATGATGCAATATTAATATCAGATTATAATAAGGGCTTATTGTCAGGACATTTTGTTCTGCGATTGAAGAAAGTACAGACTGTGAATCGGAAATTCATTGCTATAGACTCTAAAAGGTTGGGCTTTTTCAAAGAACTCTCTCCAGATTTGGTTAAACCAAATTATTCTGAGTTGGTTTCCTTGCTGGATTTGCGAAGCCAAAATGTAGAAAGAAAAAAGCAAATTTCCGAATTAGGAAGTAATATATATAATTCAACCCATGCTTTTATCACAGCGGTAACACTTGACAAGGAAGGTTCGCTTATTTTTGAAGCTGGAAATTATATGTATTGGTGTCCTCCGCATAAAATAGAACCACATCATACTTCTGGAGCCGGAGATACCTATATGGGAGCATTTTTATTATCCATTTTGTCTAAAATACCTATACCACAAGCTGCCGAAATAGCATCTACTGCTGCGAGAATCGGATTAGAGAAAAAAAATACATCGTTTTGCACTAGAGAAGAGTTAAATGCCTATTTGTCATTAAGCGAGAAGTTTATTACAAATAAGTCTAAATTGAAAGACGTATGTGCCTACTATAGAGCTCGCGGGAAGAAAATTGTATTTACCAACGGATGTTTTGATGTCATACATAGTGGGCACGTTGGTTTTTTAAATAGATCCAAGGAATATGGAGAAATTTTGATGATTGGAATAAACACAGATGATAGTATTCAAAGACTAAAGGGGTATAAACCATTGAATTCTTTAAAGGATAGAATAGATGTGCTATCTAGCTTCGGGGCCGTCGATCATATTGTTGCCTTTGGGAATATCGAAAACGATACAGCATCTGAACTTATTGAAATAATCCGGCCGAATGTGTTTACTAAGGGAGATAACGATAAAGGATCTATTCCCGAAGCCAATTTTGTCAAGGATCAAAACGGACAGATCGTTATATTAACAACTTCTATCCATAAGTCGACTAAAGATCTTATTCAGAAAATATATCAAGACCCGCGTGTCTTAAATATAAACTAGCTTTTACTTAACTTTCGTTCCTAAAAAAAACTTCTATATACTCAATAAGCAATTGTGTGTATGTCTGAAAAAAATATTTAATTTATTTGGAAAGTTTTGCTGTATGTTTTATTTTTTTTTAATGTTTTGTTGTTTTATTTATTTTTTTTATATTTAAATATCATAAAAACTAGTGATTATAATTTGGGCTTTGTCGTGAGATAAGACCTAAGAAAGATGTTCATCTATATTTGTTTCATAGCAAATGTAGATGGCATTTTTTTGATTTTACAAATCTTAAGAATGAAATTTGTTCTCTAATATTGTAAAATACTGATAATCAAACTTGTAATTTCTTTAAATGTAAAATTTGGCTATGAAAATGTTGCTTATATCGCGGTGAAGGTTTGTAGTAAATTTTTAAAATTGAAATCTCAGCCATATATTGCATAATCCATATTAACAGCGGTGCTATGGACCCGTCAATATCCTGTAGCCTTGCGGCAACTCCGGTATTATTCAGGCCGGTTTTAATTTTTCTGCTATCTTTTACGTAATGAAATATTTATATTATGGGAGAATTAATTTTAACAGTTTTAGGTGTATTAATCCTAATTCTAACGCGTGTAGAGAACGCAATAACTAACACTGTAGTTATTGCAAAAGTCAATAATTTCCATTCCAAGGTTGAAAGTTGAGATGGAATCAATTATTACTGAACCTTATAGTGAGACAAAGAAGAAAACTATGCGATGGGCATGCTGGCCTTTTATCGGACTGGCTATTATTGACCTTTTCAGCTCAAAAATATTTGGGCCCGATTCGATAAAAAATCCACTTAGAAATCCGGTAATACTTTACAGTACCGTTGTGCTGATGATTTTTTTATTGGGGAATTTTGACAGAAGGCTTCTTTTAAAATATGTAATAATTTTTACATTATTTGGCATAGTTGCCATCCTTTTGTTCCATATTCCTTTAGACCTTTTTCCCGGATCCCAGTCTCTTTCCAATGTACCATTACCCGGTCCGATTTTTAGGGATATGCTCATCGGCTTAGGGACTGTTGCTTTTATTTGTATGATGTCCCTGATTGTTTTCTCCGCCCGTGCAATCAACTACGTATTCTATTTAATTCTTAGACTTCTGTTCAAGATCAGCATAAAAGGAAATGAGGAAAAACCTTTAAAAACCTTTGTTTTTGTGGTTGGGATCATATTTACTTTGGCAATATCTATATTTGCGCTGATTTAATGAGAAAAGCCCTCATAGAATTTTTGATTGAATACGCTCGGGATTACTAAAAATATCTAACTATTATCAAATTGACCAAACTAACAAAGTATGGGAAGGGAGAATCTAAAAATGAGAATCGAGAAAATAGCAACGGTAGATTCATGCGAGCTAACCATATCGACTGCACAGGTCAACAACTCTCTTATATACAATTAGGAAAATATGGTTTAATACCTTCAAGAATTTGTAGCATACTGGGGTCGTAGGCTGGATTTGTTTTTATCTTCGATTGGGGGGATTGGGACCAGCGTAACATCGGCAATATCACATGTTTGGGTAAAGAGAGCACTCAAAGTACGGCTACAGTTGTTGATGACCTGTATTTTATATTTCCATTCAAGTGAATGTTTTCTGTCCATAGATTTTTTAATTTTATGAATCAGGGAATAAATTGGGTTTTTTCTGTTTTTGGTGCTGCCTCTGCTCCAGAAACAAAAAAAGCGCTTTCTGAATCCTCTAAAAGCGCTTTTGTCTGTGGAAGAGGCGGGATTCGAATTTCACGTTTCTTCATAATATTGCCTTTATTTCTTTTAAATGCATTTTTTAGTGGTAGTATCTCAGGGATTCTTGCCCAATTTGGTGCTGTTCTTTGTGCTTTTTTTATTTATTGAAATTCTAATTTAAACATTTATTTACAAGTTTCCTAAATCTAAGATATCGAAAATATACATAGACCAATATATATTGTGTGAATGTTTTTATTATGATTAATTTATGGTACTGTTTGAATAGAAAAACGCTCGATTATTAGCTATTTGATTAATAATATTTTCCACTTAATTTAAACAGACATTCTGATGAAAAATGTTTCTTCGTTATTTGGTTGTCACTTTTAAATTCCTAAAAAATCCAAATATCTCAGGCTAACCTAGAAGGCGAATAAAAATGTACTTTCTTTGGAAATAATTGTGTGGTTATGATCAAGGTGTCTATCATATTGGGATCCAAAGGGTAAAAACCACCTTTTCATCAAAGCATTTGACATGGATATCACCGCTGTGAGCCGTGATTATCTGTTTGGAAATATAAAGGCCCAATCCCGGGCCACCTTCTTTCTGGTTTTTTCGTCCAACAAAGGGCTTAAATAGGTTATTGAATATAGGCGCTGCTATCTTATGGCCATCATTTTCTATCTGGAAGATAAATCTGTCACTTTCAATAGAGGACTTTATAACGATTGTATTTTCTGCCAAACCATGCCGGAATGAATTTCCTATGAGATTTGAAAACACCTGTGCCATACGCTCATGATCGCATGTTACTGGATGTTTTGCTCCGAGATTTGTCTGTACTTTTCTGTGGGGTGCACTTGTTTGGATCTCACGAAGGGCCTGAAGGATCACTTTATCTAATTCGACCAGATTTTTGTTCAGATGTATTCCCGTGCCGAGCTTACTCCGGGCAAAATCAAGCATGTTATCTATTAGATCTTTCATTCTATAGGACGAATCATAAATAAGCTTGGCCGTTTGTTTATGTTTTGCATTCTCGAGTTTGTCGGCGAGATATTGCGATAAGGTAATGACAGCACTCAATGGATTTTTTAGGTCATGCCCCAACACGGATAATAGCGTATCCCTGCGTTCAGAGTATTGCAATTCTTCACCTAATAGGGCTTGGGTATTTTTTATTTTGGCGATCGAACCCAAATGAAAACTGATCAGTTCAGCTAGAAGTTCAAATAGTGGTGCTATCCGTTCTCTATCAATTGACACGGCTTTATAATCTATCGTGCAGAGGGTTCCAAAGAACAATCCATCATTGTCAACGATCGGGAATGCGATATAACTTTTAAAACCTTTTGCATGCAATTTACTTTTCCAATCTTCATTTTCACAGTGTTCGATATCGGGGATAATAATAGGTGCATGTTTATCATGTGTCTCATCTCCTAAGGTGTAATATAATTCGAGCTGCTGACCCGCTGTTA
>JAQZAZ010000029.1 GCA_029239355.1 Sphingobacterium sp. | reverse complement strand
AACACGCTTCGAAAAAGTCCCCGTAAGCGTCTATCCAGATCAAAATTCAGCTTCGAAAAACGTTGCAAATCGTATTGCTGAAATTATTCGTGCAAAGCAAGAGAAAGGTGAAAAAGCTGTTTTAGGTCTTGCTACTGGTGCCACACCAGTGAAAGTCTATCAAGAACTGATTCGCTTGCACAAAGAAGAAGGTTTAAGCTTTAAGAACGTGATTACCTTCAATCTTGACGAATATTACCCGATGCAACCTGACGCCGATCAGAGCTATGTAACCTTTATGAACAAAAACCTGTTCGATCATGTAGACATTGATAAGGCGAATGTAAATATTCCTGATGGTACCCTTGCAGCGGATCAAGTCAATGCATTTTGTGAAGCATATGAACAAAAGATTACAGCTGCAGGTGGTTTAGATATTCAATTATTAGGTATTGGTCGTACAGGCCACATCGGTTTCAACGAACCAGGTTCTGCGCCAAACTCCGGTACTCGTATTGTAACTTTAGATGACTTAACGCGTCGCGACGCATCACGTGCTTTCGGTGGAAAAGAAAATGTGCCAAGAAAAGCCATCACAATGGGTGTAGGTACTATTTTCAAAGCAAGAGAGATTATCTTGATGGCTTGGACTGAAACAAAAGCTGAGATCATAAAAAAAGCTGTTGAGGGCGAGATATCGGCAGAGATTCCAGCGACATATCTTCAATTATCGGACAATGTAGAGTTCATTTTGGACGAGGCAGCTGCATCGTTACTGACACGTTTTGATCTTCCATGGTTGGCCGAAGATGTTACCTGGACACCGTCGTTGATCAAAAAGGCAGTCGTTTGGTTAGCTTTGGAGATTAATAAGCCGATTTTGAAACTTACCGATGAAGATTATAATGCTCATGGCATGGCAAAACTGGTGACAGAAACTGGCCCTGCTTATAATATCAACATCCGTATTTTCAATGAACTTCAACATACAATTACAGGTTGGCCAGGTGGTAAGCCTAACGTAGACGATTCACAACGTCCGGAGCGTGCTAATCCGGCTAAGAAAAATGTGATAGTCTTTTCTCCACACCCGGATGATGATGTCATCTCCATGGGCGGAACATTTATTCGTTTGGCAGATCAAGGACACAATGTTCATGTAGCTTACCAAACTTGTGGTAATACCGCGGTATGGGATGATGATGTGGTCCGTTACCTGGAGTTTGCGGAGGATCTGGCAAATCAAATCGGTGCGAAAGCAGAGGCCGCTCAGATCAATCAGATTTATGATGAAGAAAGGGCAATCTTTGCAACGAAAAAACCAAATCAGATCGATACCGAACTTGTTCGCAAAATAAAGGCATTGATCCGTAAAGGAGAAGCCATTGCCGGTGCTCGTTTAGTCGGATTGCCAGATGAAAATATCCACTTCCAGGATCTGCCATTCTATGACAGACAAAAATTTGCGAAGGAAGTATCGTTTGAAGACGATATCCAGCAAACAATGGAATTGTTGCGGCAGGTAAAGCCACATCAAGTATTCGCAGCAGGAGATTTTGCTGATCCACATGGTACACATAAAGTATGTTTCGATATTTTATTTGAGGCTTTGAGAAGATTGAGCAAAACTGACGAGTGGACAAAAGATTGTTGGTTGTGGTTGTATAGAGGCGCATGGCACGAATACCCAATCCATGAGATTGAAATGGCCGTTCCCCTATCGCCACAAGAGGTATACCGCAAGCGTTTAGCGATCTTCAAACACCAATCCCAAAAAGATTTACCTGTATTCCCGGGCGATGATCCACGTGAATTTTGGGTACGCGCAGAAGACCGTACGAGTGACACAGCGTCGGTATATGATAGGTTAGGTTTAGCTAATTACGAAGCGATAGAAGCTTTTGTGCGATGGAAATTTGACTAACTTAGTCCAAACTAATATAGGAAAGCTCTGAACCATAGGTGGTTCAGAGCTTTTTTGTTTTTAATTATTCTAGCAAGGAAAAATTTAATACCTTTGCCAGACTATTTAGATTAATTAAAAATAATTGCCCAAAATTATTAACATGGACAAACACTTACTTGCTCTTGCCTCTACATTTTTAATCGGAAGCGCTGTATATGCTCAAACCTCAGGAATCGTCAAAGGGAAGGTTGTTGATGCAAACAACAATCCGTTAAGTTCGGTGACCGTTTCAATTGGCGATAAAACGGTGCGTACAGATCATAAAGGTCATTTTAGATTACATGGAGTCGACCAAAATGCAGTTATCCGCTTTACTTATTTAGGTTACCAAACGACTTCGCTTGATTATGTCTTTACTTCGACTAGCCCTGAGGTTGTTATTAAGCCGGTGGTGTTGGTCAGTAATGAGCAAGCGATTGATGAAGTGGAAGTGTTTGGTGAGCGCAACAAAAAACCCAAGGGGCTTGAGATGATTACGCGTATGCCATTAAAACCCTCCGATCAGATTCAGAGTATTTCTGTGATTTCCAATAAGGTGATTCAGGACCAAGGGATATTAACGTTGACAGATGCTGTAAGAAATATTCCTGGTGTCACGCTGTTCGGTTCATACGGTGGTGTTAAAGAATCATTATCTACACGTGGTTTCAGGGGGGTGCCGGTTTTGAAGAATGGGGTGCGTATGGATTCACAGTTTCAAACCGCTTCTGGTGTAGTTGATATGCAGGGGGTCGAGTCTATCCAGATGATCAAAGGATCCGCTGCGGTGACACAAGGTGTTATTACTGATATCGGTAATGCCGGCGGCGTGATTAATGTGGTTACTAAAACACCTAATTTTACAAACGCTGGAGAGGTTGGTGTACGTGTGGGTAGCTGGGGACAGTTTCGTCCAACATTTGACTTTCAAACCGTATTGGATAAAAAGGAAACGGTTGCTTTCCGTATGGACGGGGCTTATGAAAGAAACGATAGTTTCAGAAAAGGGCTTTCGGCCAACCGTGTTTATCTGAACCCTTCTCTGGCATGGAAACCGACGGATAGAACAACGGTTACATTAGAAGGAGACTATTTTAACGATAATCGTACGCCGGTAAATTCGGCCGTCAATTTAAATCCATCACAAGGTGTCAATGCCCTGTACGTCATTCCGAACAATAAATTCTTGGGAATGAATTCGGATAATGTTAATACTGAGATGAAGAGTTTTATGGGGCAGATCAATCATGAATTGAGCGACCGTTGGAGCATTCGGGCATCAATAGCAACATCATCTTATCAGGTCGATAACTTGACAACATCGGCTACGCTGATAGAGGATAGTGAGAAAAAATACAATACCTTTTCGCGCAAGATGAGTAAGAGCTTAAGGGATGATAAGAACAAGACGTTTCAGTTTGATCTGATTGGAAAAGATCTTTATACAGGCAAAGTAAAACATTTGGTACAGGCAGGAGTTGACTATCGTATTGCTGATGCAACAACCACTTCGTTTGGTACCAAATTGGGCTTGTTGGACAGTAAAGTTCTCTTGTCAAAGGCAGGCCAATCAGCATTAGCTGGAGGCACAATTGACGTGATTGACATTCATGGCGACTGGGCCAACGATTTGACCCAAGTATCTTATGTAGATTCACTGGGGAATAAACAGACAGGAAAGAAAGTGGCTTTCGAGGCTAAAACGCCAGTTAGAAATTACTATTCTTCTATTGGTTTTATGGCACAGGATGTCATTGAATTCAATAAATACATTAAGGCAGTACTAGGTTTACGTTATTCTGAAATCACAACAAAGGACTTTACTTCAAACGGAAATAAAAGGGAATCAGCTTGGAATCCAATGGCGGGCGTTATTGTAACACCTTTCGAGAATTTCAATGTATTCGGATCTTATACGAACTCGACCAATCTCAGAAGTGCTGCCAACCTTTTAACTGACGGAACGAAGGCTGGAGCTTCAAAGACCGAGCAATTCGAGGCAGGAATCAAATCAGATTGGTTGGGTAACAGATTACGGTTCAACTTAACTTATTTCCACATTTATACATCGGACTTAACGAATGCTGAATATAACGATGCAAATCAGCCGACGGGTCTTTATTTTAAAGCTGGGGATTTAATCAGGGATGGTATCGAAGCAGAATTAAATGGTCGTGTGTTGGAAAATCTAACAGTGATGCTGGGCTATGCATATTTAGACGCCCGATATAAAAATTCGCCATCCTATATGAACGGTTCTGCGCCAATGAATGCGCCAAAACATACAGCCAATGCATGGGTACAGTATGTCTTCAATCAAGGCACCTTAAGAAATCTGAGTTTGAGTGCCGGAGTGTATTATGTGGGCGATCGTCCGGTAAATGAATATAGTTTAACGCCACAGGGCCATGGTGAATATTATGGAACTGAACCGTTCAATATGCCTGCTTATACAACTTTAAATGCACAGGTGGGTTATAAATGGCGTAGGTTTGATGCGAAAGTTTTTGTTAACAATATTACCAATGAAATTGGCTTAAACTCGTATTTCCGTGGAGGTTTTATCAATCAGATCGACCCGAGAAATGCGGCTGTTTCATTGAGCTACAAGTTTTAAAAAAATAGTATTTAATTGTTAATACAAATAAAAGGGGATGTTTTCTATTCGAAAAACATCCCCTTTCTAGTTTTAAACGGCCATCAGAGGTATTATTTCACCATTTCACTGATGGCTTTCTTTATGTTACTGTTTTTGTTGTAATCATCGCGTTTCGTTTTTAATAAGCAATAACGTCTCCGGATCTACCTGTAGCGTCAACTACTTTGAATAGATATTTCTTGTCCGCCTGAAAAGGGATTGCGCCATTTACTTGTTTTGACTTTAATGTCGGCGTGCTTCCATTGTCTGTATAATAGACTTTGAATCCGGGATAATCTGTATTGATATAGAGCTGGTTACCCTCCTTTTTAATTCCAAGTTTCGGAAGGCGATAGGTATAACCCCCATTAACAATATCCAGTTTCTTCAATTCATCCTCGCCTAATTTCTTAATAAAGGCAGTATAGGCTTTACGATAGGTCGCTTGATCATAAGAATTTCCTTTCTCCCAAGCCTGTTCCTGGGCCCAGGCACGATCGGCAATAGCGATTAGTCGCGGGAATATCATCTCCTCAAGCCGTTGATCTGTGGATACCTTTTCGGCCCATAGCGCGCCCTTGATTCCGAGTAGATTCTTCTTTCCTTCGGCAGTAAGCTGTTCTTTGTTCGTATAGGCTTCCTTTACAAGGTCTTTTCCAGTATCGTCTTTACGCAAGTTGATGAAGAAATTTTCCGGTGCGAATGAATAGGTTTTGTTCAGGTTGACTGTGCCTACCCAGCTATGGCCCGGATCGGCAAAGTCGCGGTCCCATGACATATCCAGGTAATTGTTAGCAGCACTTGTGTACACAACCTTATAGCCTGCATTCGCTAATTTATAGGCCAGGTCTTCTTGTCCTTGTCCCGGAAGATTATTCCATACATTGAGATGAATGCCGGATCTGCCTAATTCGGCATTGACCTGCATACCCTTTCCTTTATTGCGCATACCCATCTCTTCCCAACCGGACATTGTTAAGCCCTTGTCCTGGACAAGTTTATTTATTTTGGCAATGTAGAAGGGCCATACATCCAAGACATTGGTCATGTTGTTCTCTTTCATGAAGGCAAGTACTTTGGGGGATTTTTCCCAAACTCCGCTAGGAGTCTCGTCGCCTCCCAAATCGATAATTTTTAATGGAACACCAGCTTTTTCGTGGATAGCTTTGATTTCGTCAACCACCTTGCTCAGGAAATGATAGGTCGAGGGTAGGGCTGGGTTCATTACATTGTCGTTCCAGTTTTGAGCGGAGTTGTACACCGATTGATCATCCGCATCATCCAGCAAAAACTCTTCTGCTTTCTGCTTGTCACCCAGCTTGGTATAATGCGCAAAGCGCGCACGCATGGCTTTGATCGCCGCACGGGCATGCCCCGGTGTTTCGACTTCAGGAATTACGTCAATATGTCTTGCTTGTGCGTATTGCAAGATTTCGATATAATCAGCTACGGTGTAGAATTGATGCGCTTTTGCAGTTGCCCCAGAACCGTAAGCTGGCTGAATGCCTTTGCCATCCTCAAAATCAGCAGTGCGGTTGGCGCCCACTGCCGTCAGCTCGGGTAGGGATGGAATTTCCAATCGCCAACCTTCGTCGTCGATAAAGTGAAAATGGAACTTATTTAATTTGTAGGCAGCCATCAGATCCAAAATGCGCAGCACTTCTGCTTTGCTGTGAAAATTACGGGCTGCATCAAGCATCAGGCCACGGTAGCCATAACGTGGGCTATCTTCTATTTTTGCGTGTGGTAAGGCAATTGATTTTGCGTTTTTACTCCATTGTTGATGATCGAGCAGTGATTTTAACGATTGTATGGCATAAAATGCACCGGCTTTATCCGATGCCTCTATGTGTATACCCTTTGCATCAATGTTTAACCTATAGGATTCAGGTTTTAGATCAGTTGCTTTGACGATAACAATTCCATCCTCTTTTTCCGGGGAAGGAGATAGCTCGATTCCCGTGTACTTGTTCAGAAAATCTGTCAAGAAAACTACTTCAGAAGAGAATTCACTGTCGGCAAATACTCTTGTACCGGTCGTTATATTGAACTTTGTATTATTGTTAATACTAATATTACTGGGTAGGGGGATAATGGCCTGCGCCTCTATACCTTCGGTAAGTTTATTTTGGTCATATTTATAAGACCAATAATCCGTTTTTTCAGCATCGGATTGAGGTGCTGTTTTCACAGCAGTGTAGTTCTGAAGGTTGGTTGAAAGTCCGGTTTTATTATTTTTAATATATAAACCGATTGGTCCGTCGGTATAATTAACTAATCCCGTTGTGGTGAAATCAATATGGATCGTATCTTGTGCGTTTAATAGAAAATTGTCTTTCTTAAAGCGTACTTGAAATAGGTCGCCATTCCTGTGGTCAATCGCAAATCGTTTATCTACTTTATCGGGATCAATTGACCGGATAAAATTAAACCAGAGGCTCCAGTCATTTAGTTGTACCGCACTTTTTCCCTTGTTTTTTAGAATGATTGTGGACATGGGATTTTTGCGGATATTTTGCCCCTCCTTGACTTGCCAAGTAAGCTGCAGTTGATCTGCGATTGAGCTCGATTTTTGAGCATATGCTGCTTGGCTAAAAAGAGCCATACCAAGGCCAGCATAGAGTAATGGTTTTTTAATTTTTTTAAAATTAGTCATGTTGGTTACTTTTTCAATGAATCTAAATATAGCTATTTTAGAGCGTTTTGTGCTCTGTTAAAAAAAAATGAATAAAATTTCAATAAAAATTTGGTGATTTTTAGAAAGCTTTCTATATTTGCACACCGAAACAGAAAGCGGCCCGTTCGTCTAGGGGTTAGGACGCAAGATTTTCATTCTTGAAACAGGGGTTCGATTCCCCTACGGGCTACAAAAGCGACTTCAAACGAGTCGCTTTTTTTGTGCCAAAAATCTTGTTTATTTCAGCGTCTCTACCTAATCCTTTTTTTTCAAAACGCCTTGATTTAGGCTTATCCCAGATTTGAGAGTTTCGAGGATTTATAGTGCTCACCATAATTTAAAGCAGGAGACATTACCCGCGAAATCAGCGATATAAATAAAATCGCCATCGACAGTGATTTCCGAAAAAATAGGCGCCCCCAGATTGAACTTTGACAGTAGTTTGCCTTCTTTACTGAGCACATAGAGGCAGCCATCTGAAGCGCCGAAAAGCAATTTTCCTTTTGCTTTAGTTATTGACGACTCTACCGTGCCGACAAGTTTGTGTTGGTCGGGACTACTATAAGGTGAGCTATACACCAACGATTCACCCGTGGCAAAATGCCATTTCTCTTCGAGGGTATGTGGGTCATACGCTTTTATTCCGTTGGTAGATGTTGGCATGATCAATAAATCACTTAAAATTTCGGGAGAAGCCATGATTTTAAAATCATCAGTCTTGATGCTCTTCTGAACGATATCACCTGTTTTCAGATTTAGCTTGAATATGCCATTTAGCCCCGTTGTATAGAGATAGCCATCTTTTGCAGTGACTCCGCCGCTTCTAAAGCGTAATCCATCCTCTTGTCGTTTCCAAAGCAATTTTCCATTCTGGATATCATAAGCGCATAAGGCATTCCAATTGTAACCAGCTATCAACGTTTGATCCACGACTGATAGCTCTGCCGGGGTAGCCTCGCCGCCCGAGGGCTCAACACCTTGCCAAAGTACTTTTCCCGTATGGATGTCTATCGCCGACATACGCTTACCCAAACCGGTATAATAAACTCCTTTATCCAGTGCAGGCCCAGAGACAAAAGTAGGAAGACTTGGGTTTGATGGTTTTTTAATCCACAAGGTTTTGCCTGTATTGGCATCAATGGCGTATATATTTGACTCGACATCGGTTGCGAGCAGTACTCCGTCACTGTAACGCAGTTTATGTTTTATCGAATTTATGGTAGGTAATGACCATAGTACATTACCTGTTCGCTTATCTAGTGCCATAATGGAATGGTTGGTTCCGATACCATCGTCCATTGTCCCAACAAAAAGTTTATCCCCGACAATTAATGGACTTGTTTTCCAGATATTTCCTTTCACAGCAGTAGACCATTGTAATTTCATGCCACTTTCTGTATCGCTGACAAGGTTAAAAGACTGTCTTTTTAAAGATTGTTCTCCATTTTGATAAAAGATGGTAATCAGCGCATGATATTGACCTTTTTGTTTTCCGAATGGTACTTTTGTTTGCCATAACCAATCGCTAGAAGGAGACAGCTGAACATTGGCTAGACGTTTACCTGTTTCATGGGCGGAGATTTCCACCGCAACCTTTTGTATTTTTCGCTCACTGTCATAAGCATTGACCACGATTGGAAGAGCTTCTTGAGCACTTATTTGTTGGTCAGACGCGGGCTGTACCAATTGGATGTGATCGCGGAGATTGGTATAAACAGGTTGAATAGCTTTAACACCTTGCTTATCAATGTCGACCACGACAAATTGTGCAGCAGAATTGTCAATCCCTCCTTTATTGGGCGCGTTTGAACAGACTACATATACGCCCTTTTGTTTGAAGACAAAGTTATTGTGCCAATGACCATAAAACCAAGCCTTCAGATTATATTGCATCAGGTCGATTTGCTCTTTCTCACCTTTCAGGATAAAGTCTGGGCCAGCGAAGAAGTCATGATTGATAAAGATCAAAGGTTTTGATCTGTCCATTGTTGCAAGGTCTTTCTTTAGCCAGGCGATGATCTGGTCGGCTGTGTAACTTGGTTTATAGTCTCCATTTGGCATTGGTGTCACGACAAAATGGGCAGGACCTGCATCAAAGGAATAGTAGGTCGGACCGAAGAGGTCTTCAAATAGCTTTTCCCCATATTCGCCTTTTACTAGGTCGTGGTTGCCAACAGTATAATAAGTTGGTCTACCCATAAGTTCTGAATTGACCTGCTTGGCGTGAAAAAGCATCCCTTGCTCATAGCAGATGTCACCCGTATGCATGATCAAGCTCGCTTTTTGCTGTTGAGCGTAATTTCTGACGTTATCAACCCAAGGACCATACAAGGGAGTTTCGGTATCCGTAATTTGGATAAAGCGTAAAAAATCGGATTGTTGGACCGTGTCTTTGACTAAGGCAAAATCTAAATTTTTATGTTCTTCACGAAGTGCAATGTAATGCGTTTTGATCGCCTTATATCCACTTGGAATGCTGACAAACAGAAAGCGGGCATTGGGATTTTGGGGTAGGGTGTACGTTCCATCTTTGTTGGTCTTTACCACATCATACCCATCAGACACAACAATTCCGGCAAGTTGTTTCTCCTGCTGTTCGAATTGATTGTTTGCATTTTGATCTTCAAAAACCCGACCCACCCGTTGCTGTGCGAATAAGGGAGCGATCGGGAGCAGGATAAACGTGAGTAGTTTCGTTAATTTCATTGTAATTCTATAAAGTAGAGCCAGCGGCTCCAATGGAGAGCTGGCTCTTTTTGATGAAAAATCAAACCGTTATTTCCAGCCTGTTGGCTGTTCTAGTTTCGGGTTCAACACAGTTTGTTCGATGGGTATCGGAAAATAATAGTATTTTGCTTCATTAAAGCTTCGTGGACGCTGTGGTGCTTTATCATCCAAAAACTTGATCTTCCCTGAAGTTTCATTTTCGAGATAGAATGTTCCATCATTTACATAAAATTTCACAATTTTTTCCTTTACCGCTGCAGGAAGGTTTGCTATTGGCGATTCATCTCCTTTTTTAAGGATGGCGATATCAGCGACACCATCTCCAGTTACATCAATTCCACCAAGGGTAGGAATATACATTCCTCCTGGAGCCTGTGCAAGTAAAGCTCCGGCTTTCCAGCGATAAAGATCATCAAAACGGAATCCTTCACAGGCGAGTTCAACACGACGTTCTCGGCGAATTTCTAAAATTACGCCTTTATTGACACCAGAGACCGCAGGATACTGGTTTGCGAGATACGAATCTGGAGCTGCGTTGGCAACGGTCAGATTTAATGCCGGCATTCCTACACGATGACGAATCTTATTTACCGTAACATCCACATCTGCCTGGGTCAATTTTCCTAATTCCGCTTTTGCTTCGGCGTTGATCAATAATACTTCAGCATAACGCATAATTGGCAGATCGGTATAATTAAGGTCCCAGCCACCACGAAGTGCAGGATCGCGAGGGTAGAATTTAATTTGAAGCAATCCGCCAAAGTCAGGACGAGTGATGTAAGGCGTGCCTGCGGCATTATTACTAAATCCTGGAGGCATAATGGTTTCTGCAAGACGTGGGTCTCGATCCTGAAAGAGTTCTTTGAATTCCTTCTTACCATAATTTGCTGTAGAAGTAAATGGAGTGCCATCTTTCATTAAGAACTCGTTGGCCAAGCTAGCGCTTAGGGCCCATTGCCAATCCAACACGGTATGCGTATTATTCGCAACCCCTAGATCACGGCTATTCTTTTGGATAAAGATGATCTCTTTATTGGTCGATAAGTTGTTGCTAGAGAACAGCGCACGATAATCAGTACCACTGTTTCCCGAAATTACAAAACCACCATTGCTTATAATTTCTTGAGACGCAGATGCCGCTCTTTCCAAAAATACATGTGCTGTGTTTTGTAGATTTAATTCGGTGTGGTATTTACGGAAAGTTCCCTCGTGAAGCGCGATTCGGGACAATAGGGTCAATGCGCTCCATTTTGTTATATAAGAATTGTCTGTCCTTGCCGGTAGTACGTTTGCCGCTGCAAATTCTAGATCTTTCATAAGGGAGTCAACCACCGCGGTACGTGGGTCTTTTGCTTTATATAGATCTTCGGATGAGGTTCCTAATACTTGAGAATACCATGGCACGTCGCCATATTTTTTTACCATCTCATAGTAGAAGTTTGCACGGAATAAACGTGCGATTCCTATATAATGATTAATGACAGCAGGGTCTCCGCTTACTTTTCCGACATTGTTTAGCATATAATTGACATCACGCAATGGTGCCCATGCGTCCTTATCCCAACCCTTGACGGTCGCGGGAGAAAGCGTGCCCGCTAGGAGCGTTCTGACCTCAGCATTTTGATCGTTGTTGCTCAATGCAATATTATCCGAATATAAGTCTGTATATTCAGCCCGCATTTGTTTGTAAAGACCATTTGTGTATGTCGCTAGATCTTCAGGAGTATTAAAAAAGACCTCTTTGGTAATAGCAGAACCGGAAGTTCGATCGAGGTAGTCTTTTTTACAGGATACGCCTAGGAATACCAGCGATGCGAAAGCGATATAATTGATACGTTTCATTTTTTTGAGTTTTAGAATTAAAGATTCATGTTCAGACCAAAAGTAAATGTCCTTTGAAAGGGATAAGCTGCCTGTACCCGATTCGCTGAAGATGGATATAGACCGCCTAAAGATTCGGGATCCAATTTTACCTTGAGGTGTGAAATCTCGAAGACGTTTTCTGCGCTAAAGAAGAAACGTACCTTATGCAATTTGATGCGTTGTAGTACGGATGCAGGCAACGTATAACCGAGCGTAAGATTTTTTACCCGCATATAAGCCCCATTTTGCATATAGCGTTTATTGGGTATGCCCAGTTGCTGGTAGTTATCTTCCGCGGAGTAAGCGCGTACTGCTGGAAAATAAGCATCCTGATTTGTCGGCGTCCAATGGTCAGCATTTTGTGCTGTAGGGTTAGTCCAGGGTTGTGCATACACGCCCCAGAAATAGATATTGGATCCACCTGGGTACCAATCGCGTTTTCCGATACCCTGTAAGAATACGCGGAAATCAAAACCTTTCCATCCTGTAGAAAGGTCAATACTATAGGGCAGTCTAGCGTTATTGTTGCCGATGATATGCATGTCTCCTGGATCATCTACAGTTCTCTTACCCATATCTACTTTACCGTCCCCATTACGGTCTGCAAAGATCGGATCCCCAGCATAGAATTTGTAGGACTGATCGTCAGTTCCCATGGCAGTTTGATTCGGATGTTCTGCTACATCAGCATCACTTTTGAAAAACCCGGTGATATCGGCTCCCCATATTTCTCCAATTTCTTGCCCGACGTAATTGTTTATCCAGTTGTTGCCCAGAGACTTGCTTGGGTTGTCAAATCGTGTTATCCAGGATCGGTTATCGGCTAATGTAAGAGCAATATTATACCAGAAAGGTGCACCGCCTAATTCTTTGCTATCACGCCAAGTCAAGCGCAATTCCCAACCTTTGGTTTTTAAATCGCCTGCATTTTCCACGGGGACCACTGTGCCAAATGGGCCTGGCAACACTTTCCCGGGTACCAGCATGTCTTTGGTATAGCGCGTATATTTGTCAAAATTAACGCCCAGCTTGCTGTTGAAGAAATTCATGTCAATACCCGCATTGACCGTTTGTATTGTTTCCCAAGTAAAGGTGTCTGAAACAGCATTGGGACTATATACTGCTTGCGGTTTTCCATTACCCAAGATATAATCCGTTTGCTTATTGGTCATGATGGGAATATAGGGATAAGTATCACGGTAAGGGTAATCAGAATTGTAATTGAATAACTGATTGCCTAGCGAACCATAAGACCCCCTGATCTTTAGAAAATCCATGGCTAGCGCGTTTTTTATCGGTTCAAAAAAGTTTTCTTTTGAAACCGCCCATCCTGCGGAAATAGAAGGAAAAAAGCCCCAGCGATTACCTGCCGGAAAACGAGACGACCCATCAAAACGGCCATTGAACTCTGCTAAGTATTTTTCTTTATAATTATAGCTAACACGGGAGAATATGCCTTGTACTGCCCAGTCTTTAATTCGCTCATCTTTGGAGATATCTCCAGTTGCGGTTCCGATAGAGGGCACAGATGAAGATATTAGGCTTAGCGCTTTGATCCAATGCGTATTATTGTAATTATATTCCTGGTTATAACCGACCATTGCCTGCAAATAATGATCGCCGAATTCTTTATGAAAATCGGTATAGATATTATAGACATTATACCGAGTCGTTGAATTGTCATTTCTTGCATAGGTATTTGAAAAGGTTGGTGTTAAGACCGCTTCTGGACCCGTTTTGTACATGGATGGCACATCGTAGGAACGCGTTAGGCCAGAAGTCCGTCGGATTGTTGCATCTGCATTTAAGTCCCACACTCCTTTGATTAATGAAGCTTTGGCTGCAAATGTCGTTACAAATTCATTGATGCGATCGTCCTTTCTTCCTCCTTTTTGCAATGCGCCGAGTACCTGAGCCCCTGCTTTTGTCCATGTTCCATCGGGATTGAAAGGTACATCTAAAGAATTTGTTCGATTGACGTTCCAGAAAAAATCCCCATCTAGAAATACAGGAGCTTCATAGTTGGTGCTTGTTAAAAGCGTATTGTTGGAAATTTGCAACCAACTGGTCACATCAAGATCAACTTTTCCTCTGACGTTATACCGTTTATAAATATCATTCCCATATTTTAAAAGTCCCTCTTGCTTATAATAATCACTGGAGAGGTAGTAACCGATTTTATCAGATTTCTTGGCGATGCTCAGGTTAGCGTTGTAAGTTGGAGCGGTATTGTTATAGGCTTCTTTTAGCCAGTCCGTTGCACCTGTATAAACCCAGTCTTGACCATTGTCAGACAAGGTTACAGCAGGTAGCGATGGATCTAGAGAACGTTTTTTTGCATATTCACGAGCCGACTCTGGGTACAGATTGTACAAGGGCTTACCGGCTTCGTTCTTAATATCCATGACCTGATAGGGATCTGTAATAAATTTAGGGAGCTTTCCTAAAGTGCGATAGCCAACATTGCTGCTGAACGAGATCGCTAATTTGTCGCTCTTCGCTTTTTTAGTTGTAATTAATACAACGCCAAATCCACCACGAGCGCCATAGATAGCCGCCGAGGCGGCATCTTTTAATACAGATACATTCTCTACGTCATTTGGATTTATTCGGGCAACTTCATCAGCTGAATAAGGGATGTTGTCAACTAAAATCAGTGGCTCTCCACCATTCAGACTCGTAAAACCGCGAACGTTAAACGAGGGGTTGGTCGTTGCACGCCCATTAGAACTTGTGATATTCAAGTTTGGAATCAACCCCTGCAATCCGGCACCCAAATTCGCAATAGGGCGGCTTTCCAATTGTTTTGAAGAGACCATATCAACAGCGCCCGTAAGATTAACCTTTCGTTGCGTTCCATAGCCTACGACCACGACTTCATCTAATTGTGAGTTGTTTGCACGTAATATAACATCCAGATTATGCTGACTGCCTATTTTCACACGTTCTGTCGTGTAGCCCATATATTGAAAAGTCAATACAATATTTTCAGGCGTTCGCAACGAGAATCGTCCATTAGCGTCAGTTTTTGTGGAGAGGCTTGAATTGCCTTCAACCGATACAGTTACGCCTGCCAAAGTCGTGGAAGAATCGCGTACAGTACCCGATATTTCAATATCCGTACGTTGTTTTTCCGAAATGACAATGGTGTTATTAAGAATCTGATAGGTCAGGTTCTGACCTTTAAGAATTTTGGATAAGGCCTGTTGTATAGGGCCGTGATCCACTTGGATACTTACAGGTTGCAGACTGTTCAATAGTTTTTCATCATAGAAAAAACGGAGGTTGGTTTGTTTTGAAATTTCTTGCAAAACTTTCTCTACCCGTACTTTTTTTAAGGAAAGATTGACAGTCTGTGCTGTTCCCGACGCATGTGCTCCAAGTGCGAGGGAAAGCAAAGAAAGGGTGCTTAACTTTATCATACATAAAGTTTTAAAGGCGGGAGGGATTCGGAATCCCCGATCTTTCTCCTGCCTTTTCATTGGAGAAAAAAAATTCATAAATTAGAATGATTTTTAAGGTTCTAAAATTTCTGTTGGTAATCAGTAATATAAGCCTTGAATTTAACGGGGATGCGTCAACATCCCCTTTTTTGTTAACTATAAGGCGCTAAAGTTGATGTCTATAGCATAGGCCGTTTATTTAAATTGGTAATTCGTCTCATTGTATTATAACCTTTCGTCCGATAATATCAAATTTTCTTCCCGTAGCAAGAGCCAGAATCTGCAGTACTTCCGAAAGTCTACTATTTCTACTTATAGATCCTTTATAAGTTGAATTTGTGCCAATTGATTCCATATTTTCAAACTCAACATTATACCATCGGGCAATCTGAAGAGAAATATCTTTGAAATTGTTGCCATCGAAATAGAATTCCTCCCGTTGCCATGCGATATTTTTTGCGAGGTCTGTTGTAGTAACTTCGATAGTGTTTGTCAGTGTTGTTTTCGCCTGTTGTCCAGGTTTAATAATGGTCTGTTTGCTCTCCTTAAGAACTTTGACGCTGCCCTCGACTAAAGACGTGGAAACCTCATCATGATAGGCATTGACGTTAAAAGTAGTGCCAAGGACTTCGATAGTCGTTCCGTTGGCGTTGATCCGGAAAGGTCTGCTTGCATCTTTTGCCACCTGAAAATAAGCTTCTCCTGTTAAAGCAACTTGCCGTTGGTCCGATTCGAAATGTGTCGGATAAGACAACTTCGTCGAAGCATTCAACCATACCTTTGTCCCATCTTCAAGAATAATCATATAGGAACCAGCTTTAGGGACATCCACAAGAAAATTCTTCCCCTCTTCATCGGCAGGCTGTTCAAGCCGTTGAACATACGGATCCAGGAGCTGTTGTTCTTCGCCTTTAGGAGAAATAATTTTGGCATAGGTCCCTCCTGGCAGGATGTCATTGTGAAAGGTGTGATCGTGTGCGGGAACTTCAGCCGCGAGCTCCGTAGGCTGGTGATTAGGGCTAGAAAATTGCTTGTACATCCAGTAGCTAAAGCCTGAAACCACAACAAGCATTGCTGCGGCCACCCATTTGGAACGAAACCAGGAAGCTCGTGTAATGGTTGGAGCCGATTCATCAAATAACTTTTCCTCCAGCCTCATATTGATCCGTGATGCTAGTCCGCTGCGGTATTCCTTTGACAATTGCTCCTCCTCAGGTTGCTCCGCTGTGTAGAACCAGTGAAGCACTTGCTGTTCTTCTTCAGCTGTACACTGACCTTCCAAATATTTTTTGAGCAACGCTTTCGCTTGATCTGACGATTCTTGTTCCTTCATACAGACCTATAATCTGTGCAAAAGAAAAAAAGTACCGAAGAAAATTTAGAAGAATAGGTAAGTCCCTGTATATTAGGTGTATATTTTTTTTCTTATTTAAAACGAAGTTTGAGCCACCCTAAGGCGAGTGAAATATTGTTTTTCACGGTCTGTTCGGAAATCGCCAATTCGGAAGCAATATCTTTAATTGACATCGACTCCTTTCGGCTGAGCGAAAATGCCGACTTCATTGTGATGGGCATTTTGTCGATTTCAGTGTCGATCAATATGGCCAATTCTTTTGCGAGGAGCTCCTCTTCTGAGGTGGGGGATATAAATGTCTCCTGCAAACTCGCATGTAGTTTTTCGGCCCGAAAAACCTTTTTTTGCTCATTGACAGTCCAGTCAATAATTTTGTATTTTGCTGTTTTAAATAAATAAGGGTACAGGGAGAGTGTTATGGTGATTTTGTGGCGTTGGTTCCAAAGTGAGACAAATACCTCCTGCAAGATATCTTCACTATCTTCGGTACAGGAGACCCGGCGCTGAATAAAGCGGAAAAGAATCTCTGAATAGCGATTGACTAATTCAGAAAAAGCATAACGGTCATCCGCTTGAATTCTAGTGAATAGCTCGGTGTCGTCTAACTGTTTCATAAGTACCGCAGTTTGTGCTAAATATCCCTTAGTTTAATGAGGTCAAATTTATAATTGTGGTGTTAAGTTAATATTAAAAACAAAAGATTTGATCATATTTTTTTAAACAAACGATTGCATAATCGCTCTTTATAGAAAAAACCGTCAATTTTTTCCTATAGTATGGAGAAAATTGACGGTTCTAAAGAATGTTGTTGGAAAATAGCCTAAAAAAGAAGCTCCTACAGGCGAGCGTCTACTAATTCTCGCTCAAGTATCCCCTTAATATCAAATACCACAGAAGGATCCTGTTTTAAATTTTTGAGGTCCAGGTGTAAAAACTCCCGATGTCCTACAGCAAGAATGATGCTGTCGTAATTACCGGACTGGGGCAGAGTTTCTAAAAGTTCGAGACCGAAATGTTTTCTTAGTTCATCTGCATTCACCCAAGGATCGTAGATATCAACTTCCAGACCAAATTCTTTAAGGTCATGGATCATATCAATGACCTTACTATTACGGATATCGGGACAGTTTTCCTTAAAAGTTACCCCTAACACTAAGGCTTTAGCACCATCAAATTTGATGTTTTTCTGTATCATCAGTTTGACAACCTTAGAAGCGATAAAAGAGGCGACTTGATCGTTAACCTCACGGCCAGACAAGATAACATGTGGGTGATAGCCCAATTGTGTTGCCTTTTGCGCCAAATAATAAGGGTCTACAGAGATACAATGTCCACCAACCAAACCGGGTTTGAAACGGAGAAAATTATATTTTGTTCCAGCGGCATCCAGCACATCTTGTGTATCAATACCAATGCGGTCAAAAATCAAAGCCAGCTCGTTCATAAACGAAATATTGACATCGCGTTGTGCATTTTCAATGACTTTTGCAGCCTCCGCCACCTTAATCGACGGAGCGAGATGCGTGCCCGCATGGATAATTTTTTTATAAAGTCCGTCAACGACAATTCCCGCTTCGGCAGTACTTCCAGAGGTGACTTTCATCACTTTTTGCAATGAATTAACCTTGTCACCCGGGTTTATGCGCTCTGGAGAATATCCTACAAAGAAATCTTGATTAAATTTCAAGCCCGAATTTTTTTCCAAAACGGGGACGCATTCTTCTTCAGTACAGCCCGGATAGACCGTGGATTCATATATGACAAGATCACCCGGTTTTAGAAGCTCACCGATCATTTTAGATGCCGACAAAAGTGGCGACAGGTCCGGCGAATTATAGCGATCTATAGGCGTCGGAACAGTGACAATATATACATTGGCATCTGCGATATCCTGAACGGTTGTACTTGCGTCATACCCCTTACGCTGTTCCGATGCGGTAAATAAATTCCGTGCTTGCATAAGCTCATCCCCACCTGTCTCAAGTGTTCGGTCTATGCCCGCTTTAAGTTCATCAATACGTGTTTTGTTAATATCGAAGCCAATCACTGGGAAGAACTCAGAGAAAGCTAACGCTAAAGGCAGTCCCACATATCCCTGACCAATAATGGCAATTTTTTTTATCTGAAAGTCTGTCATACTTATATTTAAAGTAAATATACGTTCTTTAAGTGGAAATTAACCTCTTGTCAACCAACCTCTGCGTCCCGCAGTAGCAATGGCATAAGGTGTGATCCAAAATAAACTAAAAGCATAAAATATACTATAACTATATGCCCAGAAGGCCTCTTTTGCATTCGAGTTTTTAGATGCAAAGAAATACGCCTGAATACTTGAAAAAATAAGGATTCCGACCAAGGTTGAGCTTAAAAACATTAATGGATAATGAAATACCGTCCAAAGCATCAATAACATCATTGGATAAGAAAGCAATACTTTTTTCCATTGCATGATCAACAAGATACGCGCACCCCATTTCGGTCCTTTACGGAAATTTTTAAATGCAAACTGGCTCATCATGATATTTTCACGCACGTTGCTTCGTTCCCAACGGATAAACATTTTATATAAGTTTTTATAACGCACAGGCGTATCAGTGTACACGTAAGCATTCGATTGAAACAATACGTGATACCCCTGTTTTAATATCATGTTCGTCATGGCACGATCTTCTCCAATGTCAGAAGGCTGTCCCATAAAAGTTTGATTGACCCAATCCTCTAAACAGTTCATAACAGCATCTCTACGGTAACCTGATAATGCTCCGGGCGTACACATTACTGTACCTAACATACTTTGAGCCGAACGGACAAATTCAAAACTAAATACAAAACTCACATTTAACATACGTGGTATGATCGCTTTTTTATTATTCAGTACACGCACGTTACCTGCCACAGCACCACATTCCTGATTAGTCACAAACGGGCTTGCCATATTACGGATGGTGTCTTTGTTGACTACAGAGTCACTATCTACCGTAATAAATACCTCTCCGGTCCCCAATTTAAAACCACGGTATAATGCATGACGCTTACCCATGTTTTTGGGCTGTTTATAGATTTCGATACGATCGCCCAATTCCATCTTAGCACGTTGTATCCAAGCAAAAGTATTATCTTTACTGCCGTCGTCGATAGCAATAATCTGAAGTTTTTTCTCTGGATAGTCACTGCTAGCCAAACTATGCAGTGTATCGTATACCAATTGTCCTTCATTATAAGCCGGAACTATAATCGTACAGGTAGGTAATTCCTCATCAGATACAGAGGCAATTGGTTTGTATTTACGATGAAGTACAATCAAAAAGATTAAAAAACTGATGGCCACAGCCGCTAGAAATATACCTAAACCAACTAAAAATGTACCACCGATACTATCTAAACGTTGAAAACGTAGTGCATCAAAATCTGGTTGAAGCATATATACACCAAAAACCGAGGCAAAGAGTACGAAAAAGGTCGCACCAAAAATACCATATTCTTTTGGACCAAAATTGCTTTCTTCCCCTTTGTCTGCTGTAGCCTCAGATTGCTGTTCTTCATTTACGTCGTACATTGCAGGTTTCCATTGTTTGGCCATCTGCTTGGATACGATAGAGTTTTCTTTCATGTAATTCATAACCGTTCTATTTTTAGATATACATTCTTTCGTTTTGTTTCTTCACTGACTCAGGTGCTGAGTCTTTTGTAATGAAAATATTACGAATCCATAAACGCAAAATACATGCCTTTATTTCGTGCCAAAAATTGAACATGCTTGTTGTTTGTAACGTTATTGATACATAAAAATGTGCGGTAAGCTGCTGTTGTACAGGTGTTTTAGTGGTTTTAGTTGTCTGTCTAATCAATAAATATCTATCCTAGGAGAGCAATAGACATTTAAGGTTTTTTAACGTTTTTAAGATTTTTTTAAAGAGTAATTGACAGTTTCAGTGACAGACTGTGCATGAAACAAGGCAGTGTAGGCTGTGACAAAAAAGGCGTCTCGCAATGAGACGCCTTAAGTTATCCGCCAAATTCCATTAAATAATTTTTTAGGAAATCATTTAAGTCTCCATCCAGTACCGCTTGGGTGTTGGATGTTTCGTAATTTGTACGTAAATCCTTGATTAATTTATAAGGATGTAAGACATAGTTACGAATTTGGGACCCCCATTCGATTTTCTTTTTATTTCCTTCAATTGCTGCGCTTGCTTCTTGTCGTTTGCGCATTTCAATCTCATATAATTGCGATTTCAATAAACGTAAAGCATTCTCTTTGTTTTGCAATTGCGACCTCGTCTCCTGATTTTTGATAATAATGCCAGTAGGTTTATGGTGTAATCGCACAGCTGTCTCCACTTTGTTTACATTCTGTCCACCGGCACCACCCGAACGGAAAGTATCCCATTCGATTTCCGAATCTTTAACATCTATTTCTATATTATCATCAATCAGAGGGTAGACATAAACCGATGCAAAGGAAGTATGTCGTTTTGCGTTGGAGTCAAAAGGCGAGATACGAACCAGCCGGTGTACCCCATTTTCGCCTTTAAGGTAGCCGTAAGCAAAGGCCCCGGAGAGTTGGAGTGTGACACTTTTGATTCCCGCAACGTCGCCTTCCTGCGAGTCCTGTTCAGTCACTTTATACCCATTTTTCTCACCCCACATAATATACATCCGCATCAGCATGGCCGCCCAGTCACAACTTTCGGTACCACCAGCACCAGCCGTGATCTGTAGGATGGCATCCAATTGATCCTCCTCAGCGCTGAGCATGTTTTTGAATTCCAGCTCTTCGACCTTTTCCAATGCAAGTCTATACTGATCGTCCAGTTCTTTATCTGTAGCATCCCCAGATTGAAAAAATTCATACATGACATAGGTGTCTTCAACTGCCGAAGCCACTTCATCAAAATGATCAGTCCATACTTTTTGGATTTTGATGGCCTGCAATATTTTCTCTGCAGCTTTAGAATCATCCCAAAAGCTTGCTTCCAGCGTAATGGCCTGGTCTCTTTCTATTTCATCTTTGCGCGCATCGATGTCAAAGATGCCTCCTCAGGGAAGTAACACGATCCCTCAAGTCTTGAATTTGTTCTTTTGTCATAGCTGCTAAAGTATAAATTTTTAATTAATAAATTCGGTACCGTCGCCAATTAAATTAATCCGGATATAGGTCCTATAAAAAGACCGCATTATTAGCGGTGGGCGTGTTTTACAAGTGTCTAAATACGCGATACGAACAAGTCATTACAAATATCTAACCTTTTTTTTTTAGTTTTGATAGCGCTGGCAGTATAAACCTTTGTTTAACGAGCTACACCGCGTGTAGTAAAAAAATAGGGAAGGTTCTTACTGCTGAATTAAAACAAATAATTTCAATAAGAACAGTATGTTTCCAAAAATTAATTTTACAAAGACACAGGCCTATAAGGATTTGACACAACATTTTGGGTCATATTTTGGTCCATATAGCAACAATTTCAAGGACTTACGCCAACTTTTTGAAGAAGATCCTGCACGCTTTAATAAGTTTTCAATCCTCTTTGAAGATATTCTTTTAGATTATTCCAAAAATCGTATTAATACGGAGACATTGGCACTCTTGACCGAGCTGGCAAAAGAATGTCATCTATCCGAAGCAATAGCGGCTATGTTTGCTGGCGAGCGGATCAATGTAACTGAAAATAGGCCAGTCCTGCATACAGCATTGAGAAATCAGTCCGACCAGCCTGTCTTTGTGGACGGCAAAGACGTGATGCCGGCTGTTAGAGGCGTATTGGCACAGGTGAAAAACTTTACGGAAAAAATTCTCTCCGGTGAATGGAAAGGCTATACAGGCAAGGCAATCACAGATGTTGTCAATATCGGCATTGGCGGGTCTGATCTGGGGCCGGTGATGGTAACCGAAGCTTTAAAAGCGTATAAGACCAGACTGAACGTGCATTTCGTGTCCAATGTAGACGGAACACATATTGCCGAAACCCTTAAAGAAGTGGATCCAGAGACAACCTTGTTTCTGATTGCGTCCAAAACATTCACTACCCAGGAGACAATGGCCAATGCACATACTGCAAAAGATTGGTTTTTGAAAAAGGGCGCAGAGCAACAAGATGTCGCTAAACATTTTGCAGCATTGAGCACCAATACGGAGGCTGTAAAGGCTTTTGGTATAGATCCGCAAAATATGTTCGAATTCTGGGATTGGGTTGGTGGACGTTATTCCCTCTGGTCCGCCATTGGTCTTTCCATTAGTCTGGCTATCGGATTTGATAATTTCGAACAGCTCCTAAAAGGGGCCTACGATGCAGATGAGCATTTCCGAACCACTGCCTTCGAAGAAAATATTCCAGTGATACTGGCATTGCTCGGTATATGGTATAATAACTTCTTTGGGACCGAAAGCCACGTCATCCTTCCGTATGATCAATATATGCATCGCTTTGCGGCTTATTTCCAACAAGGAGACATGGAGAGTAATGGAAAGTATATAGATCGAAATGGCGACCCCGTCAACTATCAGACAGGACCGATTATTTGGGGTGAGCCCGGAACCAACGGTCAACATGCTTTTTACCAGTTGATCCATCAAGGGACCAAATTAATTCCATGTGATTTTATCGCACCGGCAAATAGCCTTAACCCGATCGGCAACCACCATCAGCTTCTGCTCTCTAATTTCTTTGCACAGACAGAGGCCCTGATGAACGGTAAGACAGAAGAGGAGGTTGTTGCTGAACTGCAAAAAGCCGGTAAATCAGACGAAGAGGTAGAAAAATTGAAAGCATACAAAGTATTTGAAGGCAATCGGCCAACAAACTCTATTTTACTGCAGAAAATGACACCACGTACCTTGGGTAGACTTATTGCTTTGTACGAGCACAAGATTTTTGTACAGGGCGTCATTTGGAATATTTACAGTTTTGACCAATGGGGGGTTGAACTTGGTAAACAGCTGGCTAATCAGATTCTACCTGAATTGGAGGATAATAATCCAGTCACAAGTCACGATTCTTCCACCAATGGATTGATTAATACCTATAAATCCTGGCGTGATTAATCCATATATCGTACAGGCAGCTGGTCCTAAAGAAGGCCAGCCGCCTGTATTTTTCTGGGTTTGTCTCCCTCTTTGAACCTATCTTAAATTTTTTTATTTTGAATACGGATAGCATTTAAAATCGCCAATAACGCCACCCCGACATCGGCAATAACAGCTTCCCAGAGTGTTGCCACCCCCCCGGCTCCGAGGATCAGTACAATAATTTTTATGCCCATTGCCAGGATGACGTTCTGCCAGACAATAGTGCGGGTGATCTTACCGATTTTGATGGCAGATAAAATTTTTTGGGGCTCATCATTATGGATCACTACATCTGCCGTTTCAATGGTCGCATCTGCACCTAAGCCTCCCATTGCTATGCCTACCTGAGCCAAAGCGACTACAGGCGCGTCATTGACACCATCCCCGGCAAAAGCAACATTTCGTCCTTCGTCGATTAGTTTTTGTACATGACCTACTTTATCTTCGGGCAAAAGGTCCCCATAAGCTTTGTCTACCCCAAGTTCCCTTGCTACCTCATCCACTACTGCTTTTTTATCACCAGAAAGCATAACGGTGTACAAACCTTGTGCCCGCATTGCCGAAATTACCGCTTTTGCATCAGGTTTGTTTCGGTCCGCAACCGTAACATAACCTGCATATTGATTATCTATGGCAATCAATACAATGGAATAGACAACTTGTTTTAACTCGTCCGGGTAGGAAATGCCAAACTTGTCCAGCAGTTTGCTGTTACCGGCAAGGACAGGCTTACCGTTGATGGTTGCCTTTAGCCCATGGCCGGCCACTTCCATAATTCCTTCCGTCGTGAGGGAGCGATCACCATGATGGTAGCTCGCTATCGCCTTTGCGATAGGATGGGTGGAATTGGATTCAATGGCTTTTGCATAATCCAATAATGCTGTTGATTGCCCATTGACAGCATACACCTCTCTGACTTCAAAAACACCTTCAGTGAGCGTTCCCGTTTTATCCATGACTATCGTATCCACGGCAGTGATGGCATCCAAAAAATTGCCGCCTTTAAACAGGATCCCATTTCTGGAAGCCAGACCTATTCCACCAAAGTAACCTAAGGGGATCGAAACGACCAAAGCACAAGGGCAGCTGATTACCAAAAACACCAGACTACGATAAAACCACGCTCTAAAGCTATAATCACTGACCATAAATAGCGGAACAATAAGCACGAGAACGGCCAGCACGAATATAATAGGGACATAAATCTTTGCAAACCTTGAGATAAATAGCTGCGTTTTGGATTTTCGTGCCGTAGCATCCTGGACCATCGCTAATATTTTGCTCAATTTGCTGTCCTGAAACAAACTGTCTACGCTGATTTCACAAACTGTTTCCAAATTTATCATGCCCGCAAAGACCGCTTCACCCTGATATTTTGTGTCTGGCTTGCTTTCTCCGGTGAGGGCTGCGGTATTGAACGCCGCCCGTTCATTTAATAGTTTTCCATCCAGAGCCACTTTTTCACCCGCTTTGACCACAATGACTTCACCGATTTCCACTGTTTTGGGATTAACATCCACTTGTTTCCCGTCACGCAACACCGTCACTTTATCTGGGCGGATGTCCAATAGTGCTTTAATGGATTTTTTTGCGTTGTCCACTGCTGTGTCCTGAAACCACTCGCCAATTTGATAAAACACCATCACGGCAACCCCTTCTTCGAATTCCTGGATGGCAAATGCACCCAGGGTGGCTATACTCATCAGAAAAAATTCATTGAAGAAATCGCCACGTTTTGCCTTTCGTAAAGCCATCTCGAGAACGGGTATACCAGCTAAGAGGTAGGCGACACCATTTAAAAGTAAAGCAGCATAAAAAGGAAGCGTGATTTTAAAAGCATATTTGAGAATCAGAAGGGTTATCAATAGGATGAGCGCAACAAGGAGTTTACGTTGTGATACCCACCAGGGGATCTCTTTTTCGGTATGGCTATGCTCGTGATTGTGTTCGCACATATGTCAGGGGATCTGTTAAATAATTTAAATTTAACTATTAAAAGCTTAAAAAGCGAGTATACCTTCCAATCAAGAGGTAATCATCAGCGATTACATAGAAAAGGCTGTTTCCAAAATCTGAAAACAGCCTTTTCTATAAATGATAAATATGATTTTAGTCTTTTGAAGCACTTCCGATAATCATCTCTAATACGGCAACTACAATGGCAAATAATGCTGCGGTCCAAAAACCATCTACATCAAATTTGGATCCGAGAAGTGAATCTGAGAGCAATACCATTAAAACGGTGATAATAAAGGAAATTAATCCCAAGGTCAGCCAGTTTAACGGGAATGTGAACAATCTTAAAATTGAACCTACGGTTGCATTGACAAAGCCAATGACCAAACCTGTGACAATAGCCCAACCAAACCCTGCAACTTTTGCACCTGGTATAAGCCAACAAGCAATTGCGACAACAACTCCGGTGAGTAAAAGACTAATAATAAATTTCATAATATATGCTAATTTATAAACAGTGAATAAAGTAATAATATAATATATATCGTACAAACGCGATGCCAAAATTTATCTAATTTAAGTGCAATGAGTACAGTTTTTAAATCCGGCGACAGGCCTTGATCCTATTGTATTGCAATAGAATATGATGCGTATTGTTATTTGCAAACCAGCGTGAAACTAAAAGTAAGATTTAAACCGAAAATAAATTTTTGTGTCTATCTCATAAAATAGATGTAAGCGAAATAAATATATGCTAGCATAGTAAATATTTTGTATATTTATTTCTAGGAAACTAGTACATAAAAACAAAGTGATCGTTTTTTAATAACTCATAAATCAATAGACGAATGAAACAATCATGATTTTTTCAAACCGAGTGAACCCAGCTTAGCGGGATCAAGAATACCTTAAAATACGAAAAATAAATCTGATAGCTTCATTACAGTTAAAAACACCAAATTTAAACAGATGAAAAAAATTATGATGTCATTCATAATGTTATTTGTTACAGTAACATTATTTGCACAAACAGATCCGATTATCGGAAAATGGGAAAACCCAAGTGGCGAGGGACGAGTGGAAATCTACAAAAAAGGAGATAAATTTTTCGGCAAGCTCTATTGGCTTAAATTTCCGAATAATGAGGCCGGACAGCCCAAAAAAGACATTAAAAATCCGGATAAGGCGCTTCAGAGCAGAGCCGTTCAGGGGTTGGAGATCTTGACCAATTTTGCAAAAGATGGAAACACCTATGAGGATGGAAAAATCTATGATCCCAAAACAGGAAAAACCTATAGTTGTAAGATGACTTTAAAAGGGGATAAGCTTGACATCCGTGGCTATGTGGGAGTTAGTTTGCTTGGTAGAACAGAAACCTGGAAAAGGATCAACTAGTCGCTGAATAAGGGCGAAATTGAATCGTATGGAAGAACGGTAGCGAGTCAAAACAAATCTTCTTGTTGACGATGATGTTTTAAAAAAAGGCAATTTATTTCATTAGAATAAATTGTCTTTTGGTTTTGTGAAGGAATAACAGTATTTTCATCTGCAAATTATAAAAATCACCGTATGTCCGTAAAAATGTCTTATGTTGAAAATGTAAAGCTTGCGTTGCAATCTATTGTAGGCAACAAGTTGCGGACATTTTTAACGGCATTAATCATTGCGATAGGGATGATGGCGCTTATTGGTGTATTGACCTCTATTGATGCCATGAAAAACTCCCTAACGGATTCCTTTTCGTCCATGGGATCCAACTCATTCAATATCCGGAATCGGGGATTGAATGTGCAGATCGGAACGGGAGGGACACGGTCCAAGGTCTTTGCCAACATTACCTATGCCCAAGCTGCCCGATTCAAACAGAATTTTCATTTTAACGCAACGACATCGATCAGCGCAAATGTAACCTGGAATTCGACCGCAAAATTTCAGTCAAAAAAGACAAATCCCAACATAGGTCTTATTGGTACCGATGAAAATTATCTCCAGACCTCCGGCTACATTGTCAGTGAAGGGCGGAATTTCTCTGTTCGCGATGTAGAGACCGGTGGAGCCGTAATTATAATCGGCAGTGAAGTCAGTAAAATGCTTTTTAGCGAAATCATTGACCCGATTGGGCAGTTTATTACCGTCAATAATATCCGGTATCAAGTGATTGGGGTGCTAAAAAGCAAAGGCTCCTCTGCGGGTATGGGTGGTGATAGAGCTTGTTTTATCCCCCTGGTGAAAGCAAGATCCGTCATGCAGGTCGTAGAACCATCTTATGTGATCACGGTATCCTCCAATGATCCGATGCGTCTGGAAGCGGCCATTGGTGAGGCTTCCATTGTATTTCGAAATATTCGCGGGCTCTCCGCAAGACAATCCAATGATTTTGAGATCACCAAATCCGACGCTGTTGCCCAAATGCTTATGCAGAATATGGCGATGGTAACCCTAGGAGCTGTAGTGATCGCCTTTATTACCCTTGTTGGTGCATCCATCGGATTGATGAATATCATGTTGGTGTCTGTTACAGAGCGGACACGCGAGATTGGTATTCGTAAGGCAATAGGTGCAACCCCGAGTGTGATACGCAAACAATTTTTAATGGAGGCCATTGTCATTTGTATGATGGGCGGTGTAGCAGGGATATTTATCGGTATTCTGATCGGTAATTTATTAGCCCTTCAACTGGGGACATCCTTTATTATCCCCTGGACAGCTATTATTCTCGGATTTGCCGTATGTGGTCTGGTGGGGATGCTGTCCGGTTATTATCCGGCATCCAAAGCCTCAAAATTAGATCCTGTTGATGCCCTGCGTTACGAATAGGCTAAATTGCGGTACCTTCTTGTTCACTCAGGCCGCTTAACTCGCTTTGTATCACATACAGCTATGCATTCACCTTCTTATACCCGCCCAACGTAAATTTATGCAAACGGTTTAATGTTATCAAAACATTGATTTGAGGTGAATTCTCCGTGAACAGTCCCTTTCTCAAAGGTAAAAGCAAATTATTCCAATGAAAAAACTGTAATATTGTACAAAAAAATAAATTCGAATTATGTACAATACATTACAACCAGTTTTACAAAAGGAATTGGAAGCAATCAAAGAAGCGGGATTGTATAAGCAAGAGCGGGTGATCGTTACCCCTCAAGGAGCAGATATTAAAGTCAGCACAGGACAGGAAGTTATTAATTTTTGTGCAAACAATTATTTGGGACTATCTTCTCACCCTAAAGTGATCGAAGCGGCTAAGCAGGCAATTGATACGCATGGCTATGGTATGTCTTCTGTACGTTTTATCTGTGGTACACAAGATGTGCATAAAGAATTAGAAGCAAAAATTTCCCAGTTCTTAGGAACAGAAGATACGATTTTATATGCGGCTGCATTCGACGCGAATGGTGGTGTTTTCGAACCCCTGTTTTCTGCCGAGGACGCGATCATTTCCGATGAATTGAACCACGCTTCGATCATCGATGGCGTACGTTTATGTAAAGCACAGCGTTTCCGCTATAAAAATGCAGACATGGCAGATTTAGAAGCCCAGTTGCAGGCTGCATCAGGAGCAAGACACAAAATCATCGTTACCGATGGAGCATTCTCAATGGACGGATCAGTAGCCCCATTGGACAAAATCTGTGACCTTGCAGACAAATACCAAGCTTTGGTGATGATCGATGAATCCCATTGTACAGGCTTCATCGGTGCTACAGGCCGTGGTACACATGAACTTTTTAACGTGATCGACCGTGTAGACATCATTACCGGAACACTTGGTAAAGCCCTTGGTGGTGCTTCTGGTGGTTTCACTTCCGGTAAAAAAGAGATTATTGATTTGTTACGTCAGCGCTCACGCCCTTATTTATTTTCAAATACATTGGCACCGGCGATTGCAGGCGCTTCTGTTGCGGTATTGGATATGCTGAGTGAGACGACCGCTTTGCGTGATAAGCTGGAGTCAAACACCAAATATTTCCGTGAAAAAATGACGGAAGCTGGATTTGATATCAAACTCGGTTTCCACCCAATCGTCCCTGTGATGCTTTACGATGCGAAACTTGCCCAGGAGTTTGCCGCCAGAATGCTGGATGAGGGCGTTTATGTGATTGGTTTCTACTATCCTGTTGTACCTCAGGGAAAAGCTCGTATCCGTGTACAGATTTCAGCAGGACATGACCTTGCACACCTGGACAAAGCTATCGCCGCCTTTACTAAAGTAGGTAAAGAATTAGGTGTAATTAAATAAAATACACAGAGTTATAAATTTTATGGTGCAAAATGTTTATCTTTGCACCCTGAATTTAAAAACAAATTTACTTGCTAGATGCAAAATATTAGAAACATAGCGATTATCGCTCACGTCGATCACGGTAAAACTACGTTGGTAGACAAAATCTTACACTTCACAAATCTTTTTAGAGACAATGATGGTACAGGTGATTTAATTCTGGATAATAACGATTTAGAACGTGAACGCGGTATTACAATTGTCGCTAAAAACGTTTCTGTTCAATATAAAGGTGTAAAAATTAACGTTATTGATACACCAGGTCACGCCGATTTTGGTGGTGAGGTAGAGCGTGTATTAAAAATGGCTGATGGGGTTGTATTGCTAGTGGATGCTTTTGAAGGTCCGATGCCGCAAACACGTTTCGTTACACAAAAAGCACTGTCCTTAGGCTTGAAACCTTTGGTAGTAGTCAATAAAGTGGACAAAGAAAACTGCCGCCCTGAAGAGGTATACGAAAATGTATTTGATCTATTCTTTAGCCTTGATGCTACAGAAGAGCAATTGGCATTTCCGGTATTATACGGTTCTTCCAAACAGGGTTGGATGTCAACAGATTGGAAAGAGAAGAAAGAGGATGTATCTGAATTATTAGATGCAATCATCGATCACTTCCCTCCTTCGCCATTTGTTGAGGGTACATTGCAGATGCAAATCACATCGTTAGATTACTCTACATTCGTAGGGCGTATTGCTATCGGTCGTGTAGCTCGTGGTACGATTAAAGAAGGTCAACCTGTCTCGTTGGTAAAACGTGACGGTAAGATCGTAAAATCACGTGTAAAAGAATTACATACATTTGAAGGCTTAGGCCGTCGCCGCGTGGAAGAAGTTAAATGTGGGGATATTTGTGCTGTTGTTGGTATCGAAGGTTTTGATATTGGTGATACCATTGCAGATTTTGATAATCCAGAACAATTGGAGGTGATTAGCATTGATGAGCCTACAATGAATATGTTGTTCACGATCAACAACTCCCCATTCTTTGGTAAAGAAGGTAAATTAGTTACTTCGAGACACATTCACGATCGTTTACAAAAAGAATTAGAGAAGAACTTGGCATTACGCGTCGTTCCTACCGAATCTCCAGATGCATGGTTGGTCTATGGACGTGGTATTCTCCACTTATCTGTATTAATCGAAACAATGCGTCGCGAAGGTTACGAATTACAAGTAGGTCAGCCTCAAGTAATCTTGAAAGAGATCGACGGTAAGAAATGTGAACCTATCGAAGTATTGGTTGTTGACGTACCTGCTGAAGTTTCTGGTAAAGTGATTGAGTTGGTAACACAACGTAAAGGAGAGCTTTTGGTTATGGAAACAAAAGGCGAAATGCAACATCTTGAGTTCGAAATTCCTTCCCGTGGTATCATCGGTCTACGTAACAACGTATTGACTGCTACTGCCGGAGAAGCTGTAATGGCACACCGTTTGAAAGGATACGAGCCTTGGAGAGGAACAATCCCTGGCCGTTTGCATGGTGTATTGATCTCTTTGGATAAAGGTACAACAACTGCTTACTCTATTGATAAGTTACAAGATAGAGGTAAGTTCTTCGTTGATCCAGGTGTGGATATTTATGAAGGACAAATCTTAGGAGAGCACATCCGTGACAATGACTTAACGATCAATATTGTTAAAGGCAAGCAATTGACAAATATGCGTGCATCTGGTACAGATGATAACACACGTATCGCACCAGCAATTAAGTTCTCTTTAGAAGAATCTATGGAATACATCCAAGCGGACGAATACATCGAGGTTACACCACAATCTATCCGTTTGCGTAAAATCTACTTGACAGAAAATGAGCGTAAAGTAAACGCGAAAAAGTTTCAATAGTAGATAGATAAAAAAATAAGATAGAAGCCATCGAAACATAATTTCGATGGCTTTTTTTATACCAGCTGATCTTGTCCTACAGAGACCCTGCCTTTTTCGCTATTTTTCTTTCGAGAATGATTCCATTTTGAAGTTTTTCTCTGGATTTAAATAAACAGCATGAGACAATGCTTGTATTGATTTTATTTATTTGATAGAGCAGATGACATTATTTAATAGACCAGATAACATCATTCTGCGTATCCGATCCGTTAAATTGGCGTTGCAGCGCCTCCTTTAAATTGCTTTCGTTAGTGCTATATTCGTTTTTCGAATAAGCCTATCGTTTAGGAATCTGGTTGTTATTGGCATTTGCCGGCCCCACATTGAACTCAGGGATACCTTTACGGCGCCGTTGAGGTCTATAGAGTCAATGTTCAGGCGAATCGCGGAAATGCGTCATAAGGCTGATCCTCTTCTTTATAGCTGCTATAAAAAAGAAAAGTCCCCAATTTTTATTGGAGACTTTCCCTACAGGTTATGCCTGCCTGATATTGTTTAAGCAACTCAATTGAATTTTGCTGCTATTATTTTTTCTTTTCTCGGACTTCGGCAGCACGGTAGGTATCCCCGTCTGTTGCGTAGATTTTGAATTGCGCTTCATAACCTTCAGGGACATAAATAACGATAGGCATCCGACCATTGTAACGTACTGTTTCCGGTTGAGCACTTACAAAAAGATTTCGCTTTGCTTTATCTGGGCATGCCATCATTGTGCTTGCTACATTTCCGTTAGTTTTAAATACATAGTAGTCATAACCCCAGCCTTGGAGATCTTTTTTCTCAAAGGAACCAGCTAAGTTAAATGTATTACAGCCATCTACTTCCATCCATTTTCCAACTGAAAACTCGACTTTTTTATTCTTGTCATTTTCTGAATAGGGAACCTCGATAACCATTTTTTTGTATCCTTTTTCCGCTGGAGGGAAAATACTTAAGTCGATTTTGTCAATCACCATCTGTGCTTTACTTACTGTTGTAGATGCGACGAAAACGAATAGCATCATGACCATAACTTTTAATATATTTTTTCTCATAACCATTTTTTTTGTTTTGTTCTTTAAACGCCATTGCGATCTATAGTTTCACTTTGTTTTAGTAAAACTATATTTCTAAGACAGCGTAAAATACCAAAGGATTAATTGATAATGCAAAAAATGTCAAAATAATTATTCGACAAGCTAGCTATCGCAGCGCTCGGATTTTTTCGTGTCTGCTTTTAATTCAGAAGCTATAATCAGCTAAGATTGTGTAACTTTGTGTGAGATAAGGATTATTATGAGTAAAAAAGTGGAGCATACTCCAAAGGAATATATTCAGATAAAAGGGGCAAGAGTCAACAATCTAAAAAATATTGATGTTGATATTCCCAAAAATAAATTAGTTGTTATTACAGGCATGTCGGGCTCGGGAAAATCCTCCCTTGCTTTTGATACCCTGTATGCAGAGGGGCAACGGCGGTATGTTGAAAGTCTTTCTTCCTATGCACGACAATTTATGGGACGGATGAATAAACCCGAGGTCGATTATATCAAGGGGATCGCTCCGGCAATTGCAATTGAGCAGCGGGTGATCACGAGCAACCCCCGATCTACTGTAGGGACTTCCACCGAGATATATGACTACCTGAAATTGCTTTATGCCAGGATTGGCAAAACGATTTCTCCCGTTTCCGGTCAGGAAGTGACCAAAGATAGCGTAAGTTCAGTGGTAGATTTCGTCCTAAAAATTGAATCGGGAGAGTCTATCACACTCTTGGCTCCCTTGGTCCCTTCTCATGGGCGCAAGCTCAAGGAAGAGCTGTCGCTTTTACTGCAGAAAGGATTTGTCCGTGTCGTCTATCAGGATAAATTGCAAAAGATCGAAAGCATTATTGATGATAAGAGTATGGCCAATGCAACCATTCAGGATGCGGAGGTATTGATCGTGGTCGATCGGATACGTATTGAGCAGGATGATGATACTGTTAACCGGCTGTCCGATTCTATTCAGACTGGATTTTTTGAAGGAAAAGGAGAGCTATATATAGAGGAAAATGGGAAAAGACATCATTTCTCCCATAAGTTTGAACTCGATGGAATAACTTTTGAAGAACCCAGCCCCAACTTCTTCAGTTTCAATAACCCTTATGGAGCCTGTCGGCGATGCGAAGGTTACGGGAAAATTATCGGTATAGATCCCGATCTTGTTATCCCAGACAAGAGCCGTTCAGTATACGATGGGGCCATTGCACCTTGGCGGGGCGAGAAAATGGGTGAATGGTTACAGGTGCTGGTAAAGAATTCCCTAAAATTTGATTTTCCTATACACCGTGCCTATTCTGATTTGACGGCAGCGCAGAAGGATTTGCTATGGACAGGAAACAATTATTTTACCGGACTTAATCAATTCTTTGAAGAGCTTGAAGCGCAGACCTATAAAATTCAATACCGTGTGATGTTATCCCGTTACCGGGGTAAGACGGATTGTCCGGATTGTCGGGGCACAAGATTGCGCAAAGATGCAACCTATGTCAAGGTGGTGGGGAAGTCCATCACTGATATTGTGTTGATGCCTTTGGAAGAAGCTTTAGCTTTTTTCAATAATTTGCCTTTGGAAGGAAATGACAAGGTGATCGCCAAGCGTTTATTGGCCGAAATTAACAACCGGCTACAATTTCTATGCGATGTCGGGTTAAGTTACCTTACCCTAAACCGTCTGTCCAATACCCTATCCGGTGGGGAATCCCAACGGATCAATCTGGCAACTTCACTCGGAAGTTCGCTCGTAGGTTCGATTTATGTCTTGGATGAACCAAGTATCGGCTTACATCCACGTGATACACAACGTCTGATTTCGGTGCTGAAGTCCCTACGTGATGTCGGTAATACGGTTGTTGTGGTTGAACACGAACAGGAGATGATGGAAGCTGCGGATTACCTGATTGATATTGGCCCAGAAGCCGGTATCAATGGCGGCGAGATGGTTTTTGCTGGTACGTATAGCGAGATCTTAAAGGACAGCAGAAGTTTGACAGGACAATACCTGAGTGGCAAAAGCCAGATTGAGGTGCCGAGGAAAAGACGCAAATGGTCCCATAGCATTACCGTTAAAGGAGCGCATGAGAATAACCTCCAGGGAATAGACGTACAGTTCCCGTTAAATATATTTACGGTTGTATCTGGAGTATCGGGGTCCGGGAAGACCTCCTTGGTGAAACGGATTCTTTACCCTGCTTTACAAAAGTCAATAGGTAATTATTCCGGTGAACAAACCGGTGTTTATGATTCCATTGAAGGCGATATTGCGCAGGTGGAGCAGATCGAAATGGTCGATCAGAACCCTATCGGCCGTTCTTCGCGGTCCAATCCGGTGACCTATGTGAAAGCCTGGGATGAGATCAGGGCTCTATATGCCAACCAGGCTGCATCAAAAGCTGAGGGACTCAAACCTGCCGCATTTTCTTTTAATGTTGAGGGCGGCCGCTGTGATGTCTGTCAGGGTGAAGGGGAAGTGAAGATCGAGATGCAGTTTATGGCAGATATTGTACTTCCCTGTGAGGCCTGCGGTGGCAAACGGTTCAAACAGTTTGTGCTTGATGTACAATATAAAAGTAAATCCGTGGCCGATATACTCGAATTGAGTGTGGATGAAGCCATTGTGTTTTTTGGCGATCAGCCCAAGATACTGGCCAAGCTACAACCTTTACAAGATGTTGGTTTAGGTTATGTTAAACTCGGGCAATCTTCCAGTACACTTTCCGGTGGAGAGGCACAGCGGATCAAGCTAGCGTCCTTTTTGATCAAGGGAAATAACAGCAAGAAAACGCTGTTTATCTTTGATGAGCCGACTACAGGTTTACATTTTCAGGATATTAAAAAGCTGCTAAAATCGTTTGATGCACTGATCAATCTGGGCAATAGCATCCTGGTTATCGAGCATAATATGGATATGATCAAGTCGGCAGACTGGGTCATTGATATTGGGCCTGAAGGAGGAAATAAAGGCGGAAAACTCGTTTTTGCGGGCCTTCCTGAGGATCTCGTGCATTGTAAAGATTCTTATACAGGGCAATTTTTAAAAACACATTTAAAAGATTAAACCCTACATTAGCATTCGTTATTAAACGATGGGGCCTACATAGTGGGCGCTTTACTCAATACTCAATACTACTATGATTAAAAGATTTTTTTTAAGTGTCGTATTTGGAATAGCTGCACTCTCCGCCATGGCACAGCAGCCGGAAAGACCAAAATTGGTCGTCGGTCTGATGGTGGATCAGATGCGCTGGGATTATCTATATCGTTTTGCGGATCGGTATGGCAATGATGGTTTCAAACGACTTTTGAAAGAAGGCTTCTCCTGTGAGAATACCCTGATCAATTATATTCCGACCTATACGGCGATCGGACACAGTTCGGTATACACCGGTTCCGTTCCTTCCATACACGGTATTGCAGGAAACGACTGGGTCGAAGAGCTGACAGGTAAGAATATGTACTGTACACAAGATGACAACGTTATCGGTGTAGGTACAACCGAGAAAGAAGGTAAACAATCTCCACGAAACTTGTTGGCATCTACCGTGACAGATCAGTTGAAACTGGCTTCAAATTTTAAATCTAAAGTGATTGGTATAGCCATTAAGGATCGCGGTGGAATATTGCCTGCTGGTCATTTTGCCGATGCGGCTTATTGGTTTGAGGCCAAATCAGGCAATTGGATTACCTCCAATTTCTATATGGATAAATTGCCAAAATGGGTAGTGGACTTCAATAAGAAAAAATTGGCAGAAAAGTACCTGAAAGGGGATTGGAAGCCTATGTACGATGTGAGCACCTATGCAGCGAACAGCATTGCTGATGATAATATTTATGAGGGGAAATACCCCGGTGAAGAGAGACCGACCTTACCACGTGCGACGTCCAAGTTGATGAAAGATGAAGGTCTTGAGTTGATCAAAACTACACCAATGGGAAATCAGTTCACCCTGGATCTGGCCATGGAGGCGATCAAAAATGAGCAAATGGGTAATAATCCGACTAAAAATACCGATTTTTTATGTGTCAGCCTTTCGGCTACGGATTACGTGGGACACCGTTATTCATTGACCGCTGTTGAGATCGAAGACATTTACCTGCAATTGGACAAACAGCTGGCCGATTTCTTCGCTTACCTGGACAATACGGTTGGAAAAGGTAATTATACCTTTTTCCTGACAGCCGACCATGGTGCTTCCTATAACTCCAGATTCTTTATGGATATGAAAGGCAATGGGGGTTATTTCTATTCCCGCCAGATCATTTCGGATCTGAACAAAAAGTTGAAGGAGAAATTCGGACAGGAAAAAATCGTCAAGAGCCTGATGAATTATCAGGTCCATCTGAATAATCAAATGATTGATTCGCTTCAATTGGATCGTGATAAAATAAAAGAGACGATTATTCGCGAGCTGCGCCAGACCGAAGGTGTGGCTTATGTTGCGGATATGGAAAAAGGTGAAAGCCTAATGATTCCACAGCCTATCCGTGAAAAAATGATCAATGGCTATAATTACAAGCGCAGTGGTGTTATTCAAATCGTTTGTGAGCCACAATGGTATGACGGCACACCACGCTCTACCGGTACGACACATGGTACCTGGTCAGGATACGATTCTCATATTCCACTGGTATTTATGGGATGGGGCATCAAGCCAGGAGTATCAAACACGGAGGTGCATATCGTCGATATCGCGCCTACCATTTCCTCTCTGTTGCACATTAGCGAACCAAATGGAAGTATCGGTAAGCCCATTACAGCAGTTTTGGGCCAATAACAAGTAAGTTTTAATTAATATTCACCCTTAACATAAGCCATTCAACTGGATGATTTATGCTAAGGGTGCGTTTTTACCGGCAACTTTTATGGGTTTTATTCTATTGAATAAAAAACGTAAATTTGCAATTCAACAGGGGGTTAACAAACTATGCTTTCCAAAAAGACAAAATATGCAATTAAGGCACTTATGGTGCTCGGTCGTAACTACGGAAATGAACCTATGCAGATCATTAAGATTGCGCAGGAAGAAAATATTCCAAAAAAATTCTTGGAACAGATCCTCCTTGAAATGCGAAACGCAGGGATTCTCTACAGTAAAAAAGGAGCCGGTGGGGGCTACAGTTTAAACAAAGCACCCGAAGATGTATTTTTATCGCAGGTAATGCGCCTGATAGACGGGCCGATTGCATTACTTCCCTGTGTCAGCTTAAATTTCTACCGCTCCTGTGAGGAGTGTACGGAAGAGCACGCATGCGGTATCCGGGATACATTTGTTGAAGTGAGAAACGCGATGTTACAAATTTTAAATGATACGAGCATTGCACATTTAATTAATAAAGAAAAAGAATTAAACTTGAATGTAGATTAGGTAAAATATATTGAGTTTTTAAATTTATAGCGAGATGTAACATATATGTTGCATCTCTTTTTTTGATCTGTAAAATTCTGATAAACAGTATTTTTTTTACATATCATCCTTGTTTTCTATTGGTTTTTTTAATTTCTCAATTATTTAACATTATTTTACGAATTTTCCGTAGTAACATTAATATCTTTAGTGCGACAATATATAAACGGAAATTTATGAAACTAACCTATTCTTTAGTTTTGTTTCTTTTATTCTCAGCCATTAGTTCGCTTTCCTATGCTCAACATAGGCTCGTAGGGGTAGTTGTTGATGCAAAAGATCAAGCTAAACTCCATCAAGCCTCTATTGCTTTACTTAACCCAAAAGATTCAATTTTAATTAAGTTCGATCGAACGAAAGAAAATGGAATTTTCCAGATGGTCAATCTGGACACCGGGACCTATAAAATGGTCGTTTCTTACCCACAATACGCAGACCTGGTAAAAGATATTCATGTGACAGCACAAGGACTGGATCTTGGGACAATCGCCCTGTCAAAGGCTGCATTGCTTTTAGAAGAGGTGCAGGTCAATGGAAGGATTCCTGTCGTCATCAAGGGGGATACTATAGAATATGATGCCGGTAGTTTTAAGGTGGAGAAAGACGCTAAAGTAGATGATCTGCTCCGGGTGTTGCCCGGTATTACGATTGATGGGACGGGGAAGATTACAGCACAGGGAAAAGAGGTAAAGAAAGTACTGCTTGATGGGGAGGAATTTTTTGGAGATGACCCCACGTTGATCACCAAAAATATACGGTCAGATATGGTCAGCAAGGTGCAGGTGTATGAAAAGAAATCCGATCTGGCCGTGCGTACCGGTGTGGATGATGGTGAACGCACGCAGACCATTGACATCAAGCTCAAAGAAGATAAAAAGAAAGGCATGTTTGGCCAGGCCATCGCCGGAGCCGGAACGGATAAATACTACGGCGGAAAGGTGATGCTCAACAAATTCAAAGGATCACAGAAAATTGCAGCTTATGGCATCCTGGCTAATGATGGCATGGTGGGATTGGGATTTGAAGACAGCCAAAAATACGGCGTTGGCGGAAGTGGAAATGTGCAGATGATGGATGGCGGTGGTATTATGATCACCTCAAATGGAGACGAAACCGAAGGTGGATGGGATGGGCAATACCGTGGTGGCGGCGTTCCTAAAGCCTTAAATATGGGAGTCAGCTATTCGGATAAGACCAAAGACGATAAACATAAAATTAACGTCAATTACAAGCGCAGCCAGATCAATGTTGATAACACCAGCACCTATAATGCGCAGAATAACTTGCCCGAGCGAGCACAGATAGACAGCAATATTACTCGTTCGGAGAACGAGAATAGGGCAAATGTCGTCAATCTTAGATACGACTATAAATTGGATTCACTTGCTGATCTGACGGTCAATATGGGGTTCAATAAATCCAATCGGGATAATCTATCCGAGGCCGAGGCCTACCAGAAAACATTGGACGGCCAGCCTATTACCAGTACCAGGTCACGTACAGATCTAAATAGTGATCAGGACAAGTTTAATGTAAATGCGATGTTAACACGCCGTTTTAAAAAAGAACGCCGCTCCATCACATTCAATATGAACGCAAATACGGACCAGAACCGTTCGGGGACAACGTATTTTTCGGAAAACTATTTTAACAATGATGATCGTACAGAGACGATTGATCAATTTAAAAAAGATAAGTTCAGCAACAATACCTATGGGGCTTCGGTGACCTATACGGAGCCCTTGTCAAAGCGGATTACAGGTTCACTCGGATACTCCTTTTCCAGCAATCAGTCAGAGACACTCAACCAGGCGTTTAACAAAGATTCAGTCAGCAATGAATATACGGTATTAGATCCACGGGTATTGAATGATTTTAACTTTTCCAGTTTAAAAAATAGCATCAATACCGCGTTGAATTATAAAACAAATACTTTGACCATCAATCTAAGCAATCGGGCCGATTTTGAAGCTGTAAAGCGGACTTACAACAATTTGAATACCGTATTGCAGCGAGATCAAACGTCTATTAGGCCCTCATTAAATGTGAATTATAAGATTTCGAAAACAAAAAACCTATGGATCAATTACTATGGGCAGACTATTCAACCTTCGCTCACACAGATAGAGCCGCTTAAGCAAAATACGCAACCCCTTGTAGAATATTTGGACAATCCCGACCTGAAGGCGGGCTTTAATAATTCCTATTCCATCAACTATAATTCTTATAAACAGATCAAAGACCAGAGTTTTTACTTTTACGTCAGTGCCAATCAAGGAAAACGAAATATTAACAGTAGTGTTCGTTATAATCTGGAAGACGGTACCCGACAGATTTCTTATGTAAATATTGATAAAGACAACTGGCGCTTTTATGGAAGTGGATCATATAATTTCATGTTAAAGAAGAAATGGGGGTTAAAAATGAGCATGGGCATGAATGCAGAATACAATACCCAATATAGCTATCTGTCGCTGCTGAATGAAGAGCCTAGGCTCAACCGTAATAAAACTTGGAGTGTTGGACCCGAGATTGGCTTTAATCGGTATAAAGCCAATAAAATGGATTTTTATATTAGCTTAAGCCCAGGTATCGAACAAATGGATTCCTATCTGCAGCCCGAGTTGAACCAGACCACCTTTAAATTTAATTCATATGCGCAAACCACTTATTACTTACCCAAAGACTTTAAAATTTCGCTATCCATGCAACAGAACTATCAAGCTGCGACAAAGACCTTGCAATCCATTAATATGGTGAATATGAATGGCTATATCTCCAAAAAATTCTTGAAAGATAAATCCTTGGAAGCGCAGTTATTTGTCAACGATATTTTAAATAAAAATATTGGGGTACGTCGTTATCAGGATGGTACCGCATTTGTTCAGACCAGTAACGATGTATTGCGTCGCTATGGGATGTTAAAAGTGATCTACAATTTTACAACAATGAAGGGAGGTGATAAATGATGAAGCAATTGATATTTATGCTGTGGCTATTATGCTTATCCATTACGACAATACAAGCCCAGAATGCATTTTTCCCAAGCAGTGGTACGGTGACTTTCGAACGGAAATTCCATGTGCAGAATTATCTGAAACGGACCTATCTCAGCAAGCCAGACCTGGATACCTGGGATAAGCTCGGGGTAGAAAATGCGGTCAAAAATGGCCCTGTGGAAATGATCACACACCACACTTTAAAGTTTTACGACGAGGAGACGTTGTTTGAAACCGTACAGGAAGATTATCCGGCGAATTATCGAAATGTTTCCTGGTATAACCCAGCGTTGACGGATTCAAAAACCTATATGAATTTCAAGGATCAGGAGTTCATTAAACTATTGCCCTTTGGCGATGAGCAGCTACTGATGAAAGACTCCCTGCCGGCGGTAAAATGGAAGTATACGGACGAATATCGCAACATCGCTGGTTATGATTGTCGGCGTGCAAATGGGATCATCCAAGATTCTATCTACGTCGTCGCATTTTTTGCAGGACAGATTCCCGTAGCAAGTGGGCCAGAATTAATCCATGGCTTGCCTGGCTTGATCCTAGGCATCTCCGTGCCTAGTATGAATATCAATATGTTCGCAACCAAAATTGAACTTACCAATACACCGGTTTCTAATGTGCTTACCAAAAAGAAAAAAGTTGTTGCTGAATCTAAAGCAGAGATCATAAAAAAGTTAAAAGATACAGTCTACGATTATATGGACGACAAAGATTTTAAAAAACGTTTACAGAGCGTATTATTCTAAGATTTTCACATGATTTTGCATCATTAGTGAAAGCAAAGCACGAGGAGTCTTGAAAGAGTTTTCATCAGCTTTAATAAAAAAGCCTGTCTTTTGGACAGGCTTTTTATCTTATCGTTGAGGTATCATTAGCGTACCGTGCTACCCACTTTGATCGCAGTATCTGGTTTAACAAAATCCAGTCGGCCATCTGCATCTTCGGCCATCAGGATCATCCCTTGTGAGGTAATACCTTTGATCTCACGGGGTTCCAGATTTACCAAAATAGATACCTGGCGTCCGACAATTTCTTCAGGACTAAAGAATTCAGCAATACCCGATACGACCGTGCGGTTGTCAATGCCCGTATCTATCGTTAGTTTTAGCAATTTTTTTGTTTTTGCAACTTTTTCAGCTGCTAAAATTGTTCCCACACGGATATCCATTTTAACAAAATCGTCAAAACTGATATTCTCTTTTGCAGGAGCGACCTTCGTATTGTCCGCGAGATTTTTCAATTTTGCTTCGGCAAGTTTGTTCAATTGAAACTCCACCTGCTCGTCGCTGATCTTATCAAACAGCAATTGGACATCACCCAGCTGGTGACCGTCCTCAATGAGTCCTTCGTTACCCGCATCACTCCAGTTTCCTTGTGGGAAATTGAGCATTTCAAATAATTTAGTTGCCGTTTTTGGTAAAAAAGGCTGTGCCAGTACCGCAAGGTTAGCAACAATTTGAGAGGCCACATTCAGGATCGTTTTTACACGTTCTGTATCAGTTTTGATTACTTTCCAAGGCTCTTCATCAGCTAAGTACTTGTTGCCAAGGCGTGCTACATTCATAAATTCGGACAAAGCCTCACGAAAGCGGAATTGCTCCAATGATGATTTGATGGATGATGGGTAAGATTTTAACTCATCCAACACCGATTGATCCACGGCTGTCAGTGGAGATCCATTTAATACTTTACCCTCGAAATATTTATGGGAAAGTACCATCACACGATTGACAAAGTTACCAAAGATGGCTACCAGCTCGTTGTTGATCCGTGCCTGAAAATCTTTCCAGGTAAATTCAGCATCCGAGGTCTCAGGTAATATTGATGTTAATACATAACGTAGTTCATCCTGTTTGCCCGGAAATTCCTCCAAGTATTCATGCAACCAAACGGCATGGTTTCTGGATGTTGATAATTTATCGCCTTCCAGATTGAGGAATTCGTTTGCTGGGATATTTTCGGGTAAGATATAGTCTCCATGCGCATGTAGAATTGCTGGGAATATAATGCAATGGAATACAATGTTATCCTTTCCGATAAAATGGATCAATGTTGCATCATCCGCTGGGTTTTCATGGGTTTTCCAATAATCTTCCCAATTTTTTCCGTGGTCAATTGCCCATTGTTTTGTTGCAGAAATATAACCGATTGGTGCATCAAGCCACACATAAAGTTTTTTTCCTTGTGCTTCTGCTAAGGGGACATCCACTCCCCAGTCCAGATCCCTGGTCATGGAGCGAGGTTGCAAACCTGATTTTAGCCAAGATTGACATTGGCCAAAAACATTGGATTTAAGAATGTTTTTCTTGCCTTCGATTAACCACTTTTCCAACCAGGGTTGATATTTGTCCAATGGCAAGTACCAATGCTTAGTTTCCTTCAATACTGGCGTTTTTCCACTCAATGTCGAAATAGGGTTGATCAGATCTGTTGGACTTAATGAGGTGCCACATTTTTCACATTGGTCGCCATAGGCGCCTTCAGATTTACAGTTTGGACAGGTTCCCGTGATATACCGGTCAGCCAAAAACTGATGGTATTCCTCATCGTAGTATTGCTCCGAAAATTTTTCGACAAATTCACCTTTATTGTATAAGTTCAGGAAAAAATCCTGCGACAATTGATGGTGAATCGGTTCAGAAGTACGGTGGTAGATATCGAAAGAAATGCCAAACTCCTCAAAGCTCTCTTTGATCTGTTTATTGTATTTATCAATGATCTGCTGTGGCGTAATTCCCTCTTTCTTTGCGCGGATGGTAATGGCAGCACCATGCTCATCCGAACCACATACATAGACTACATCCTTTTGATTTAAACGCAGATAGCTAGAATACTCAATGCTTGAAAGTATATTAAAGTTTTTACTTGTTTCTTTCACAAAGATAATTCAATTTGCGGTATAATACTAAGATAAATTTGTTCTCTCCTCATGGGTTGAAAATTTTTATTAGCGGAAATCAGCATGCGCTAGAACAAAGATACCTAAGGTTTAAAAGAAATACATTGCGCCGTGGTAGCTTCATGGTTATAATGATATAGCTTCATTGCTATAAGAATTAAATTGTTTAACAAATAGAATGAATATGTCTAAAATACCTGATTTTCTTAAAGAAGGCGATAAAGTCGCTATCGTTTGTCCGGCCAGCTTTATCCGCGGTACGATTGATATGGGGATTGAGACCTTGCGAAGCTGGGGACTGGAGGTTCTGGTAGGGGAGACAGTAGGGGCATCTTTCCATCAATTTGCCGGAGACGACCAGCTGCGCGCCGCAGATCTACAATGGGCCCTGGATGATCCAACGATCAAAGCCGTATTTGCGGCCCGCGGAGGCTATGGTTGTGTTCGCATTATTGATGAGATTGATTTTTCTAAGTTTGAGCAGCATCCCAAGTGGTTGGTTGGCTTTAGCGATATCACCGTATTGCACAGCCATATTCAACGGAACTATAAGGTTGCAACCATTCATGGACAGATGCCCAAATCTTTTGAATCCGGAACGAAGGCCTCCTTGGAAACGCTTAAAAATGCTCTGTTTGGTGAATCCACTGACTTTGCCTATGAACAATCTGTGTTTCCCAATCGTCCGGGTGAGGCGGAAGGGAAGCTGATCGGTGGCAATCTGGCCATTTTGTTATCCATCCTAGCTTCGGACTCAGATGTTAAGTATGCCAATAAAATTCTCTTTATCGAAGATGTGGGCGAGGCCTATTATTCGGTGGACCGGATGCTTTGGGCCCTGAAGCGCGCAGGTAAATTTAAAAAATTGAAGGGTCTTATCGTTGGTGGTTTTTCATCCATGAAAGACAATGAGCCCGGATTTGGACAGACGGTAGAGGAAATTATCTGGGATAAAGTCAAAGAATATGATTTCCCAGTTGCCTTTGGTTATCCTGCGGGGCATATAGATGATAACCATGCGCTGGTATTGGGCCGAAAAGTAAGATTAATAACAAGTGCAAATAAAACTGAGCTCATCTATTTATAGATTCCACATCTTACCCTGAATGCACCGGAATAACCATCATTGCGGCCTGGCTTTTCCAGGCCATTTTTTGTGCAATACTGGTATTGAAAATCCGGCTGAGCAATCCTTTGTCACGATGGAATGTAACCATCATATCGATATGATTTTCATTGATGTATTGATTAATACCAACAGCGATATCCGAATGCAGGATATAGCTGTATATCGGATGGTAAGTGGCCAGCAGATCGGTCATAATATTAATTTCTGTACTTACCGCCTTGCTGGCAGGATCTTCTTTGGTTACATGGACCACATACACCTCACTCTTGCGGAGTACTTCGGCCGCATTGACCAACAAGCGTTCCAATTTAATTTTCACTTCTTTTAGATTAGTTGCAATCAGCATCTTTTTGGGGACCCTGAATTCTGCTTTGGCTGGTACAACGAGTAAAGGTGTATGACAGTTTTCGATCAACTTTAATGTATTACTTCCCAGAAGAAGCTTTTTAAAACCACTTTTGCCTGCCGTCCCCACAACGACAAGGTCAATTTCTTCTTCAGCACAGCTGCGGTTGACACCATAGCTCAGTTCATACTCTTCTAAGACCACTTTCCAGGCAATTCCGGGAGGAAAGAGCTGCATCAGATCCTCCTGCCAGACGTTGAGATCCTTTTGCTTTTCTTCCAATACATCCGAAGTGTTGATGACAACAGGCTCTGTTCCGACCGTAGGGACGACCTCATACGTATGGTAAAGCACAACCTTTTCTATTCCCCAAAGCGGAGCTAATTTTGCGGCATATTGGGCCGCTGCATACGCATTATCTGAGAAGTCCGTTAACAAGAGAAGATTCTTCATAGTTATTTTATAATCGGGTCTATGTCCCTTAAATTACACATTTAGTATCATAAATGCAATATTTTTCTGCTGGCATCCTTATTTGCTCAATTTCTTAATCTATATCAAAGGAATTTATTGGAAGTGGGTTTAACTTTGTTGTTGTCAAGGATTAATAAAGCTGTCAAAGATTAATAATAAGGCATCAATTAAAAAATTTGATTATTTTAGAATGATCAATCAGTAATTAACAATTTAAAACAATTAATTTTCTATCTATGGCAATTTGGAATTCATTGGGGAAATATAGAGATACAGGTTTGTTGATCCTTCGTATCGGATTAGGTGTCATGATGATTATGCATGGTCTGCCCAAGCTTCAAGGAGGGCCGGAACTCTGGGCGGGGGTCGGAAAAGCAATGGGCAATATGGGCATCAATTTTATGCCGGCATTTTGGGGTTTTATGGCTGCAGCCACAGAAACGATTGGCGGTCTTTTTTTACTATTGGGTCTCTTCTTTAGACCTTCGGCGCTGCTACTTGCCTTCACCATGGTGGTTGCAGGATTGATGCACCTTTCCAAAGGCGACGGTGTCTCAGGAGCCTCACACGCCATCGAATTGTTCTTCGTGTTTTTAGGTCTGGTCTTTGTCGGGCCAGGTAAACATTCCGTAGACAAGAAGTAGTTGCAAATATATAAGCAAGTTGCGTCCTGTTATAAGTAAGTGGCGGCACCATTCGTTAAACCATGAGGCAAGGAGACTTGCATGAACTGGATTCTGTTCACGTAAGTCTCCTTGTCTGGTTGCTTACCTGCTTTATTAGCTATGACTTGTCCATTGGAATGACCAATAAATTGGCAGCACCATTCCATGCCATCTTTTTGGAGATACTCGTTTTAAATAAGCTTGCCAATAAACCTTGTTTCTTATGGAAGGAGAGGATAAGGTCAATATGTTTCTCTTTCGCATATTCTGCTATCCCCATCGTGATATCGTCATGGCTGATGTAATCATAGATCGGTTTGTACTTGTCTAGGCGTTCATGCAAATGTTTTAATTCCTGGGCCAAATCTGCGGCGGAAGCCTCTCTCTTGGCTACGTTCAACACATATAACTGGGCGGAGAAAGCATCGAGCACCTGATCCAGGTTAAACAGACTCAATTTGCGGTCTACTTCTTTCAGGTCAGTTGTCGCCAGTACATGCTTTGGCACTGCTGGATTAACCTTATGAGAGACAATCAACATCGGCTTATTGCAGATATCCATTAAAGTAATGGCATTGCTTCCCACCAATATTTTGGCAAAGCCAGTCTGGCCTGTGATGCCCAGCGCCACCAGATCGATATGCTCAGATTTGCATAAGTCATTTACACCTATCGGAAGGTCGACATCTTCCATCCTATGGGATAAGGCCACTTGTGGTGGAAAGAGCGGTCTGATCAGCTCTAGCCAGGAATTTAATTCGTTCTCTTTGGCCCCTTTTACTTCGTCATTGACTACAACAATAGGTTCGTTGTTGACAATTGTTACGCTGTTGTACGTATGGTAAACAATCACTTGTTCAGTTTTCCAGGCCGTTGTACAAAGGGCTACCTGTTTTGCAGCTAGAAGTGCATTTTCTGAAAAGTCGGTTAAAAGCAGGATACGTTTCATGCTCATGTCTTTTTAATTGTTAAATTCGGTTTCTCCGGAATCACTGGTACAGTACATGTTGTTGCAGGGTCATTACCCTTAGCGTCTATTTGTACTTCCGTTTTTAATATAACAACTAATCTTACGATAAGTTACAAACAAAAGGTGAAATTGCGATTTAAAGACAATATTATATAGAATAAAAAGGGACATAGCCTATCGCTCAAAACTAAGAGCATCTGGCTTAAAGTCCCTCTTTCCAATCACTTGTACGAATAATTATTCGCCAATTGCGTAATATTTAAATCCGATATCTTCTAGCTCTTTACGATTTAGGAGCTTGCGTCCGTCGAATACGAAAGCGGGCTTTTTCATTTTTTCCTTTATCTTTTGCCACTCATAGGTTTTGAATACATCCCATTCTGTGAGTATTGCAATGGCGTGGGCATCATCGCAGGCATCATACGGTGTATTAACGACTTTGACTAAGCGTCTATTTTCATCTGATGAGCGTGAGTTTAAATCGTCAAGGTCTGCATAAATTCGCTCGGCACTGACCTTTGGGTCGTAAACAGTAATTTCGGCCTGCTCGTTGAGTAGGTAGTCTGCAACATAAATAGCGGCAGATTCGCGTGTGTCGTTGGTATCTTTTTTAAAGGCCCACCCTAAAAAAGCAATTTTTTTACCAGAAACCGTATTATACAATGTTTGAATAATATGGTCTGCGAATCGATGCTTTTGATAGTCGTTCATGATGATTACCTGGTCCCAATAATCGGCTACTTCGGTTAGGCCATAGCTTCTAGCTATATAAACCAGATTGAGAATATCTTTTTGAAAACAAGATCCACCGAAACCCACCGATGCTTTAAGAAATTTTGAACCAATACGCGTATCCATACCAATTGCTTTAGCTACTTCATCCACGTTAGCCCCGGTCTTTTCACATAATGCTGAAATGGCATTTATTGAAGACACTCGTTGCGCTAAAAATGCATTAGCTGTTAATTTAGAAAGTTCAGAAGACCATAGGTTTGTGGTCAATATCTTGCTCCGTTCTACCCAGTTTGCATAAATATCGACAAGTGCAGCAATGGCGTTTTCATTTTCACCTCCAATTAGCACTCGGTCCGGATTGATCAGATCTGTAATAGCAGTACCTTCTGCCAGAAATTCTGGATTTGATAAAATATGAAAGTCGACACCATTTCCAGTGTTGTCAAGAATACTTTTTAGAGCTGCTGCTGTACGGACGGGAAGCGTGGATTTCTCAACAACTATTTTGTTGTTTTTGGCCACTGCTGCGATTTGGCGGGCGCACAATTCGATATACTTTAGATCTGCAGCAAGGCCCTTTCCTTTGCCGTAGTTCTTTGTTGGCGTATTAACCGAGATAAAAATCATATCTGCTTCGTCAATAGCTTTGTCGATATCTGTGGAGAAAAACAAATTTCGGTTACGCGCCTCTGCGACGATTTCACTTAGTCCGGGTTCATACACAGGAAGGTTTTCTAAGTTTTTATCATTCCAGGCATTAATGCGGGCGGCATTTACGTCCACAATTGTCACGTCGATATGGGGACATTGTTTGGCAATTACAGACATGGTAGGGCCTCCCACATAGCCAGCTCCGATGCAGCAGATTTTCTTGATCGTTTTGCTCATTTTGCTTATCTAAATTATAATATAACAATAAATGTAAAGTGTTCAGAACAGTTTTTAGTGTTTAAATGTTGAGTAATTTGATCTAAAAAAATTAAATCTTGCAAGCAAGTGTGTTCTTGTGGTTGTAGGTCAGGCGATTTTTATGTAAAAAAGCGCTTTTCAAAAGACGACTTTAAGATATAAAAAAAAAGTTAAAAGCTGCAGCTTTTAACTTTTTTTTTAACTTGGAGCAAGGTTTTTCTTCTTTTTTATACTTCTCCTTGATCACTTCTTATTTTTTGCCAGCAAAATTGATGATGTAATCCGTCATTACTTTCGCACTTTCATCTTTGACAAAGTCAAGGTCCATTTTTGGTTGCGGTTTACCCTCTTCCCATGCTGGTTTGCCCTGTAATTTCAATAAAGCATTGATACGTTCTTTATTTTTCTTGAGATTGTCATCTTTTTCTTTTTTGAATTTATTCAATTCCAGTGAAATTTTCACATCCTCATCTTTTTGAGCCTCTTCGATATCCTCTTTCAGGTACTTGTATTCAAGGGAATTTTTGATACGCGCCTCGTGCAAGGTTTCGAGCTTTTTGTCTACACCGCCCATATCAGCGACTTTTTTGAAGTTGCTGGATTGGATTTGATCCCAAGGGAGAGCAGATTTTTCCGAACTTTCACCAAATTTCTCTGCAGAGAATTGAGATGGGAAGGTAATATCCGGTGTTACTCCCTTATGTTGTGTACTGCTACCATTGACACGGTAAAATTTACCCAGTGTAATATTGATCTGACCATATTGTGGTGCACCTTCGGGGGTATCCGGATCCTTCTCGCCCGAAGCTTTCAATAATAAGCGGCTAGTTGGGCTAATGACACGTGACATGTCGATCGCAGATTGAACAGTTCCTTTACCATAACTCTGTGAGCCTAAGATTACCCCTCTGCCATAGTCTTGAATTGCACCGGCAAAGATTTCAGAAGCCGAGGCCGAGAAACGGTTGATGATTACCCCCAATGGACCATCCCAAGCTACCCCTGCATTTTTGTCTTCCTCGACATCAATATTATTTTTTGTATCCCTTACTTGTACGACAGGTCCTTTGTCAATAAACAATCCTGTCAGATCAATAGCCTCAGGAAGAGAGCCTCCGCCGTTGAAGCGTAGATCGATGAGTACAGCATCTACTTTGGCCTGTTTGAGCGTATCCAGGATTAACCTTACGTCTCTTGTTGTACTTTTGTAGTTGGGGTCACGTCTCCTGTATGCCTCAAAGTCCATGTAAAATTTAGGGATATTGATCACCCCCACCTTATACATTTTTCCATCCGTACCTTTAATGTTCATGATCTCTTTTTTGGCCGATTCCTCCTCGACAACGATTTTCTCGCGGACCAAGGAGACAATACGCGGATGCGAGTTCATCGGTTGCCCTGCTGGAATGATCTTAAGTCGTACGATTGTTCCTTTAGGCCCTTTTATTTTAGCTACAGCAGCATCCAATCTCCAGCCGATGATATCTTCAAATTCACCATCTTTGCCTTGAGCGACCCCAATGATCTTATCATTCACCTGAATGGTCTTGTCCTTAAAAATAGGGCCACCAGGGATGATCTCATTGATACTCACCGCCTCATTGTCAATCATTAGTCGTGCACCAATACCTTCAAAAGTATTTGCCATGCCTTCGTTAAAGGCTTGTGCATACGATGGGTTGAAATAGGAAGTATGCGGGTCTACAGCATCAGTCAGAGACTGCATAATGATCTGGAATGCGTCGTTGGCATTGTATTTTTTTGTTTGCGAGATTAAATTCACATAACGTTTTTTCAATGTCTCCACCTGTTTGGTTTTAGCGCTGTCCGTAGATTTTCCACTAGCTGTTTCCAAGTTCAACAAGTCATACTTCACGCGTTTACGCCATTGGTCATTTGCCTCTGCATCTGTTTTGAACCAGCTTAATTTTTCCCGGTTGGGTTGATAGAATTCGTCTTTGGTAAAGTCATGTGTTTTGTCGATTTCAGAAAGCGCGTATTGCATTCTTTCCAAATATCTTTTTTTGTACGTATTAAAGATATGGAAGGCCGGCGAAAGGTCGCCATCTTTTATATCTTGGGCAAGATTACTCTTGTAAGCTTGAAATTCATCGATATCCGACTGGAGTAAATAATTTTTGCTTTGGTCCAAACCTTTGATCAGATTATCATAGATAATTCCAGATATCGAGTCATTCATTTTGACCTTCTTGTAGCTCGCATTTTCCAGTAATCCAATCACTTCTTTGGCGATGATCTGATGCTGGGTGCTCGGCTTGAGCCCACCGTCATCTGGAAGCGCCACCCGTGGTTTTGATCCACAGGAGACAATAGATACCACAAAAAGTGCAAATATGAGTTTCCTAAACATATTTTCGACAGTTTTAATAATCATTTTATAAAAAAAATTTTCAGCTCTTATTGATAAGCGTGCTAAATTTAGTGAAATTCATAGCACATTAACATAGATTCTAAAAATTTATTTGAATTATCCTTTAATATTTACAAAAAGCTTAAAATACAATTTATTCCTACTTTCGGTTCCTCGGGTGATATTTTGTATGAAAGTCCTAATTGTACAATTCGTTTTTCAGTTGTGTATAAGCTTTGTATGTCTGGTCGGCTGAGGGATAATCTTTCAGCACCAGGTATACTTCGCCCAATTTGTCCAATATAGCCAATGAAAGCTGTTTGTTATTCTCGTTAGAAGCCAATTCCGCCGCCTGAATAAATTCTTTTATGGCGATCTTGTAATTACCATCCTTTTGTTTGGAGGCAGCAAGGAGATATTCGATCTCTGCAAGTTCGCCGCTCAATTTCTTTGCATTGGCCAGGTCACGTGCTTGTAGCAAAAACCACTGCGCTTCGGTGTATTTATTCTGGTTAAAATAAATCTCAGCAAGCATCTCCCATGCGAATATTTTGCCTTCATAAGCTTTTGCTTTATTGAATAGTGGGATAGCACTACGGATAATGTTATTCTCAGCGGCCTTAAAATTTCCCTGCCCCGCACGTGCCATCGCAATTAACAGCCAGGCATTTGCCTGTTCGACATAGCTTTTGCTGACTGTCGCATGACTATGGTATTTTTGGGCACTCTCTTCTGCTTTGACAAAGTCGCCATGATACAAAAGAAAATTGCTCAAGTTCAGACTGATCGTAGCAATATCATTGGTATTGTCTGTACGATTTGCTAATGACAGGGCGTCATAGAGGAATTTTGACGCATTGCTGCTATCGTTGTTTTTAATGGCAAATAGTGCGGCCTCATTTGCCAAGGCATAGCCCGCGATCCAGTTTTCCGATTTCTTTTGATTTTCGATGGCATTATTCCATGCTACGGTATTGGGTGGGACAGGATTCATTAGGTATTGAAAATGCCCTATGTTATTGGTGCTTTTCAGTTGCAGCAATAAGCGCTGGAAGAGCAGCTGCCGCTCGATTTCCCTGCTGAAGTCCTTTTTATCGCTATAATTATCCTCAATAATTTCATTTTCGGTCTTTGGTGGCGGTAGGAAATACACCTCCGGACCTATTCCCTTAAAAGAAGCATCGTATTTTTTTATTGCCCCAGTATAATCCTTTGGGGTTTGCTGTGCCCATACCTTTCCGCTCATTCCAAGGGTTGTGGTTAGGGCTGCCAAAAGTAAGGTCCAGTATTTCGTCATCCTCATGCATTATTACGTCGTAATTAACGTGTAATACAAATATGACGAAAAATTATGTGAAAAAATGTTAAAGTGTTTTTTTGCGTATTGTATGGTTCGTATTGCACATTGAGACCTTGCTGATACAAGCCTGTAGCTGAGCAAGTATCTTCTTTGTTTAATTTTAGGGCCAGTAGCTTAGTATGGAGACTTAGTCGTTGCAAGGCTGCGACTTTTCAGCGGTACTTAATCAAGTTGACTAAGATATTTAGTTATTGTGCTGTTTAATTTTTAAATTTGTCATATGGCAACACGTATCCCACTTGCAGAACGACTGCGCCCACATCAATTGAGTGATTATGTAGGGCAACAGCATATCGTCGGTCCTGATGCAGTACTCTATCATGCGATTCAACAAAAGAATATTCCTTCGATGATCTTGTGGGGTCCTCCGGGGGTGGGAAAAACGAGCTTGGCTTTATTGATTGCGAAAGAGCTGGATAGGCCCTTTTTCTCCTTGAGCGCTATACAAGCTGGTGTAAAAGATATCCGGGAGGTGATTGATAAAGCCGAACGGCTGATGAATTTTAATCAGGATCAGCCGATTCTATTTATCGATGAGATCCATCGTTTTTCCAAATCCCAGCAGGATTCATTGTTGGGGGCTGTCGAGCGTGGCTTGGTCACCTTGATCGGTGCTACCACCGAAAACCCCTCATTTGAAGTGATATCAGCATTGCTTTCCCGTTGTCAGGTCTATGTGCTCGAGCATCTGTCCGAGGAGGATCTTATTGGCCTCGTGCAAAAGGCATTGCATGAGGATGAATACCTCCAAAAGCATGATATCGTCGTTGAAGAGTATGAGGCGTTATTGCGTTTGTCGGGCGGTGATGCACGCAAGCTATTGAATGTACTTGAGCTTGTGGTCAATGCAGCTGTTCTCCACAAGGAGCCGATTACCAATGCTTTTGTCCTGCGGCAAGTGCAGCAGAATATGGCCATATATGACAAGGCGGGCGAACAGCACTATGATATTATTTCGGCATTTATAAAGTCTATTCGCGGATCCGACCCCAATGCGGCGGTGTACTGGCTGGCGCGTATGATCGAAGGAGGCGAGGATCCATCCTTTATAGCACGACGTTTATTGATCTTGGCTTCCGAAGATATTGGTAATTCCAATCCCAATGCACTCCTGTTGGCCAACAACTGTTTTCAGGCGGTGAATGTAATCGGCTGGCCCGAATCGCGAATTATTCTATCGCAGACCGTGATTTATCTAGCCACTTCAGTTAAGAGCAATGCCTCGTACGAAGCCATTAACAAGGCACAGGCCCTGGTGAAGCAGACCGGTGACCTGTCTGTCCCCCTGCATATTCGTAATGCACCCACCAAGCTGATGAAAGATCTCAATTATGGCGCTGAATATAAATATGCGCATGCCTTTCCCGGAAACTTTGTGGTACAGGAATTTCTACCGAAAGAAGTAAGCGGTGTAAAGCTATATGAACCAGGGCAAAATCCACAGGAAGAGAAGATCCGCCAGAGCCTACGCGACAAGTGGAAGGAGAAGTATAAGTATTAGTATTTAGATCTTAGTAGTTAGTATTGAGTATTTAGATTATGGATTGTAAGGCTATGGCTAATGAAAGCAAAGGCGAGCTCTACAGCTCATCCTTTGCAGATATGAGCAGCGACAATTTATACTTCTGTTATAGGATTGCTTTTTAAGGCAAAAGTCCGTTTTGGTGGCGAGGCTTTTCTGATACTGTTATTCGCTTCACTGGAAGGAGCCTGTTTAGCGCTGTCACCATCTTTTTTTGCCGATTGAAGCAACTTTGTGAAGATCAGCATTCCAATGGTCCCCAAGGTGAGCCAAAGTAGATCTACCAATAATATGTCATTTGCTCCTGATGTATAGCTTACCCATATCCAGTTTCCGGTTTTTATCCCATTCACAATTGGTACCGCAAAGGACAATACCGACCCCAGCAGGAGGGTTTCCCGATTTGTTTTTCCGATATTGCGGCGAATAATATAAAAAACACCTAAGACCAGCCAGCTGTAAAAATAAACATGGAATATAAAGGGCTGATCCACTTTTGCTGTCAGTTTAACCGCGATAAAAGTCGCTGCTGTGACAGGAAACATCGTGAGACATGCAGCCATAAATACATTGGCAGCCCAAAGGTTGAAGATGCGCTTACGCTTCGGTATATTATTTTTATCACGGGCGACCAACCAGATCAGGATGCCTGAAATAATGACAAAACAGCCCATGATACCCAAGACAAAGTAAATGATTTTGATCGGATAGCCACCAAAATCGGCAAGGTGCAGGCGGTAAATAAACCCCTTCATATAATCTAGATAGGTGCCATTATCCGCGGCTGATTTTTCAAAAAGTATTTTATTGTCCGTTACACGATAGACAATCCGACCTGAGCCAGCAAAGTTTTTATCGATATCGGCATCATATAAGGCGACAATATGCATGCTCTTGTCGCCATAATTTTTGACAAAGATACGGTTCATATGGCTGTTTGGCCATTTGCTTTCCAGTTTATCTAAAAAATCACTCATCTTAAAGGTTGTAGTGAGAGGCTCGTACAGATAGGTATATTTTGTATTGTCGTTGTAGCCAAGTGCAGCATAAACCTCATCTTCCTTACCATCATAAAGGTATTTGCTAAACGGAATAATAAGGACTGAATTCACGATAAGGACGATACCTGTCAGCGCATACATAAACTGGTAAGGGAACCCGATCACACCGAGTGCCGTATGCATGTCGGTCCATACGGTTTTCCACTTGTTTCCCGGTCTGAATACAAAAAAATTTGATTTAATTTTGTCCCAATGGAGCATTAAGCCAGATATCAGTGCAAAAAGGAAGATAAATGAAACCAAGCCCGCCAAGGTATAGCCAAAAGGTCTTCCGATATTGATGCCGATCTGATTGAGTGGGGCCAGGAAATGGAGACGATACAAAAACTCGCCCATTGTATAGCCATCGCTATAATCTGAAGACTTTTTTGTTGCCAGGTCATAGGAAAAATACATCGTGTCTTCCGCTCCACGCCGCCCACGGCTACGTTTCTTCTTTTTGTCATCTTTTACTTCGGCGGCCTTGTTCTTTTTAGCGGCCAGCTCTTTGGCCTTGTTGGCTACTACGGTATCCTGTGAGGGACCAATATTGACATAGCCTGCATGGCCGTTATGCTGCATGTAGAAGGCGATATCTCTTCCTTTGAGCGCTTTGTGCTGACCGATAGAATCCAAGAGATGATCAAATACCGTATTCCCGTACGTTCCACCTTTGTCCGACTCATTTTTTTGCCAAGCATTGATCTCATTTTTAAAGAATGAAAAGGATCCTGCAAAAAAGATCACATACAAAATAGCGCAGATGATTATCCCCGAGATAGTATGCGTATTGAAATAGATATTATAACGTCTTAGATTCATGGTAAAGGTGATTAGAGGTAAAGAAAGATGCCATAAAATGTAGCAATCAAAAGCAGATAGATACCCCATATGATCCAACCGCTTTTGGAAAGAAAGGCAACGAGCAATAATATTCCCCATGCGATAAAACCCGTGACGTAAGCCGTGATCAATATATCCGTTTTATCAAACAATTTCGTTAGGCAAAGGTGGAGGTAAAGCATCACAAAATAACCACCGAAGAATCCTGCGGTCAGTTTGAGGAACCGTTGAAATGGGCTGCTTAAGTATTTTTTATTGGCAGGCATTGATTTAGAATATTATTGTTTCTAATAAGAGAGCGATTATAAAAACAACAGTAAGTTGTTTCCATTGAAAATATCGGTAAGGCCATAGGAGCACGATCATGCTAAAAAATCCCATACTATAGGCCCCAAAAGCTAATGTTCCAGCAAGAATGCCCTGTAGATATATGGTCAGTATCCAAGAGAGGATGAGTAGTGCGATGCCCAGTATCCTTGATCGGGTTTTATCTTTTACACAGCTCAGTACTAGCGCTGGCCCCTTTTGTATTTTGACCTTTTCCGAGGAACTGTACCAGCAATAGCTACCGGCAAAAATTAACAAGAGTAAAAAAGTATACATATTGATCGCCGTTATTCAATACTAATTTTATTTAGATTCATTTTAAACAATGCAAATATATTAATAATATCTATTTTCGCAACCTCCATACTTCGATTTTGTTCATTCTCCTGGGAGGAATAAATAACATTATTAATTATTTGTAATTAATCTAAATAAATGTATATTTGTCCCGATTTATAAATTGACTACAGTACAATTGTTTGATTATCAGTGATATAATATATATTATATTCCGATCCGTACATTATATAAGAAAATATTTAAAACTAACATGTCAAAAACAACCTACATTTTTTTTATATCGTTATTATATTTCAGCTCGCTAGCACAGGCTCAAACCTCCCTTTCAGGATATGTCAAAGATATCTTCGGAAAAGGAATAGAAAGTGCTACGGTATCTGTCATGGGCACTGATATTCGGACCTCCACTGATGTAGACGGATTTTACAAATTGCAGATTGGCTCCAGACAAGATTTTAAAATAGAAGTGACTTCTGTGGGGTATATTCCGCAAAGTATCCAATTGAAAAGTAATGAAACATACAAAAACTTTCGGCTAAAAAATGACGAACATCAACTTGAAGCAGTTGATGTGAAAGGCCAAACCGAAAATCAAAGGCGGGTCAACGAAATAAAACGGTCAGGATTTAACGTAAGTGTTATTGACATGAACCGATACGCCAATCAAACAGCCACTGTCAATCAGATCCTGCGGACCGCGCCAGGGGTAACTATTCGGGAAGATGGTGGATTGGGTTCAAATTTTGCCTTTCGGATCAATGGTTTAGCAGCTAAAATTTATATCGACGGTGTGCCCATGGATGATTTCGGCCCTGCCATGTCCTTAAATAATATCCCTGTGAACTTAGTTGATCGTATCGAGATCTATAAAGGGGTTGTTCCAGCATTTCTAGGTTCGGATGCCTTGGGTGGAGCGGTCAATATCATTACCAAGCAACGGAAAAGACACTTTCTAGATCTAAGCTATAGTTACGGCTCCTTCAACACTCACCAAGCTTCTCTAGTGGGTATGTATACCAATCCCAAAAGTAAATTATCCGTACGTACAAATGCCTTCTACAACTATTCGGACAATAATTACAAGATGTATACCGAAGAAAAATATGGTGTAATCTTGGAAAGAGCAGTCAATAATAAATTTGTGCCTATTGCTGAAGCGAGACGGTTCAATGACCGGTATTATTCTAGCATGGGGCAGGTAGAAGTCGGACTTCGTGATAAAAGCTGGGCTGACCAATTTTTTGTCGGTTTGACCTATGCCGGCAATAACAAACAAAATCAGCTCGGCGCAACGATTAATTCACTGTATGGTGGCAGCTGGCGGGAATCGGCATACATTATGCCAACTCTGAGCTATAAAAAGCAAAATTTTATCGTTGACAGATTGTATGCAGATATTTACGCCAACTATGGATTTGATATAACCCATAATAGAGATACCGCACAATATAATTATGAATGGACAGGTTCCCCGATAGGAAATAAAACAGGGGACAAACCAAGGAATGAAGTCCACACAAAACAAAATACCAGTAGCGTACTGGGAAGAATAAATCTGAACTATGATTTTGACGATAGCCGAAATCATAGCTTAAACTTCAATTACAATATCAGTACAAATGACCGGAAAACATATGATAAAATTTTAAACCACAATACCTCAGGGCTACCCAATAATATGGTCAAGTATATTGCTGGTTTGGCCTGGCAAAGTCAATGGTTGGACAAAAGATTGGTCAACAATATTGCCATAAAATACTACGGTTTAGACACCTATCAGGAGATTGATCAACGAAAATTTGGTAGTGATAATGAGGTTGTGAGCGGCGCCATTGTGTCCCAATCAAAATATCTGGGTTATAAGGGATATAGTCTGGCCTCCCGTTATCGGATATTTAAAGATGGCGGAGTCAAATTCTCTGCCGAACGGGCGTATAATATGCCAGAGATGACTGCCCTATATGGTGACGGTCAAAACTATGTAGCTAACTGGGATCTCAAGCCTGAGCGAAGCGACAATCTCAACACCGGCTTTTATTACAATACATTTTTTAATGATAACCATTTTATCAACCTCGATCTTTCCGGCTTTTATCGTTTGGCAAAAGACTATCAAAATGTACGGATTGTTACAGAAAATGAACAAGATAAATTTCAATATTACAATATTCCAGGCGTAAAGTTGTACGGTGGCAGTTTTGAATTTCGCTACGGCTATAAGGATATCATTACAGCTGCTTTTAACGGAAGCTATGATAAAGCGATCGATAACCAGAAATATACCGACGAGACTAATCAGCAAGTTAGCTTGACCTATGGGTACCAAATCCCCAACCGCCCTTGGGTGTATGGAAACCTTGATCTAGGTTTCGCGCAAAATGACTGGTTTAGCAAAGGCAGCCGCACGCAGATCAACTGGACTACACAGTATACAAAATGGTTTTATTTAAGCGATAGCCACCTTGGTTCGTTGGCTTCAAAAAACTATATTCCTACACAACTCGTTCACTCCTTTTTGGTCAGCTATTCTTGGAATCACAACCGATATAATATTTCGGGTGAGGCCCGTAATATTTTTGACGAACGTGCCTATGACAACTTCCGTCTTCAAAAACCCGGAAGGGCTTTTTTTGTAAAATTTAGAGTTTCAATCCTATAATTAATCATATATCATTAATAATCATGAAAAAAAATAGATTATTCGGCTATTGTGCACTAGCTGCGCTGCTGATCTCCTCATGCAAAGACAGTCCTAGCATTCCTGAAGATACAGAAAAAATACCATCCAAGTATTCGGTATGGGTTGCAACGGCGACCGGATCATATCTCCTGACAACCGATGAAATAATGAAAGATACCTTATTATCGCCAGCAAATAATAAAGGGGTCGACATCACTGGTAACTTGCCCCAAGCCCGATACGCAGGTTATGCCTATATTTTCAATGGCAATTATTACTTGTCAAATGATGGCACGCGTTTTAGCAAACATCAATTAACAGATGTCGGAGAGTTTAAAGAAGTTGATAATTATGCTTTTCCGAGCGATTTTTATCTTGGAAAAGTAGCAAGTCAGTTCAGTACCACAGATGAAATTGTCTTTACGTCCACAGGGGCTAGTGATGCAAATCTGGAGAAGAAAGTATTTGAAAAGGACATTTACTTTATGAATACAAAGGATATGACAATCAATAAGACGTTAAAAGCCCAGATTCCAACCCTAGATTATACGGTTTACAAACCAGATGGCACAGTTGATCCAACCATATTAAATGTCACTAGTATGCGAATTGGTGGTGGAAAAGCTTATTTTGGATTTTATTATTATAACGTCGATTATAAGCCTGTCAATACAAAAGCCTACGCCTATATCTGTGATTACCCAAGCATGGCAAATGGCCATATCATGAGCGATGATAGAGCAAGCTATGTTGCAGGCCACTGGCAGAGAGAAAACTATTCTTTCCTAGATGACAATAATAACCTTTATCTATTAACCCGTGGGAAAACAGATGGTACATACGCAATCCTGCGTGTCAACAATGGAGAGACCGAGTTTGATAAGAGCTATCTGTACGACTTAAAAGACTATGCTGTAAAAGGTGGCGATTTGGCTTGGTTAGGTGAGGGTAAGGCTTATGTCAGACCTTATGTGATCGATGTTGCTAATAAAAAAATAATTGCAAATTTAGCTGAAATGACAGGAGGAGACCCTACAACCACAATCAACCTGATCGAAGATGGAAATCTATATACAGCAGTAAAAACGCCAGCATCGAAATGGTTCATCTACGAATATAATATTAAAAGTAATACGGTAAAAAAAGGTGCTGAAATCGACCCCGGAGTTACCCAAGTCTATCACATCAATAAATTAAAATAACATCATGCAGACACGCCAACACTTGTTTGGGTTGGCGTGTTTTTTTATTGTGTATCAGCTTTAAATTAGCTATGTTTGTTATACAAATTGCTTCTATATATGAACATAGTCCCTCTACAGCAAGTAGGACGTTGGGCAGCGATAGCGCTGATCGGACTTACTGTACTATCCTGTAAAAAGGATAATCCTGAGCCCGAACCGGAGCCGGAACCGACTGACCGTACCGAAGGCCAGCTTATCAAAGACGATATCTATAAATATTATAAGCTCTATTCCATATGGGCGGATGGATCTATTCCAGATCATTTAACTAATCCAGCACAGTATACCGATCAATATGGATCGGCCAGTAGTGTGCTCGATGCACTTAAAAGGTTGACACCGGTCCATGTTGCCGCTGGTTATGCCGGGGTGTTTGACCGTTTTTCCTTTATGGAAGGGATCAATGGTTATAATATTGCAGAGCAGGCCAATACCAAGATGGACAACAACGAAGGTTATGGCATTTCTATACAATGGTTTTCGCTAGATAGCAAGACTGCACGGCCCTTTATTTCCTTTGTTGAAGGTGGGTCTCCAGCACAAGTAGCTGGATTTAAACGGGCAGATATCATTACATCTGTCAATAAAGACACAGAAAATTATTCAGTAGAAGTTAGCTGTCCAGACGAAGGCGGGACTTGCGAAGTGAAAGACCCTGCGGCGTATAGTCGATTAAGAGGTAAGATCAATTCAGCATTGGATGCGGCAAGTCTTACGCTTCAGGTGAGGCGTGCGGATAATAAGGTTTTTGAAAAACCAATGATCTATAATAATTCCTATGTGATCAATCCCATCTACAAAGATACGACATATACCTATAGCGGCAACAACATTGGTTATTTGGCTCTTTCTTCCTTTGAAGAGATTGAAAATAACAATCAGAACCAGAAAAATATCAACGCTGCCTTTGCCACCTATGAGACCAAACAGATCAAAAGCCTCATCGTTGATCTGCGCTACAATGGTGGTGGGTATGTGGATGCTGCTATTTATGTCGCGGATAAGATCGGCGGAGCCAAGACCAAAGGGAAGCTGATGCTGACCTATGAGATGAATAAGTATATGCAATCGGATGCAGCCAAGACCTTAAGAGATCAGCTGCATATGTATGATACTTACTTTGAGGGACTCAGTACGTTAAATCTTAATAAAGTCTATTTCTTAGTGAGTGAAGAGACGGCATCAGCGGCTGAGATGCTGATCAATGTGCTTACGCCGCATCTTCCGGTAGAGATTATTGCTACCGATTCAAGGACCTACGGCAAGCCTGTTGGATTTTTCGAGCAGAAAGTTCAGAATAAAGTATCTTATTGGCCAGCTTCATTTATTTTAAAGAATTCACGGGGAAATGTCGGCGAAAAATATAACAAGGGTACTGATCGTGATTTGCGCGATTATTGGGACGGCCTTGTCCCAGATAAGAGTAATGTCGGCGACGATGTTTCCGCCGATGTAGGGGACCCGAAGGAAGGAATGCTGGCAACAGCCCTAGCAGATGCGGCACCGACAAGCGGAACACGGGCAGCATTGCGGAGTATTTCTTCACGTACTATCCAAGCAGTGGATCAAGGCAAAATGCATACCAGACCAGAGCGTGGTATGATCAAGACAAGGAGCAAATAAGTTTATCGCTCTTTCTTTTCGCATTAATAGAATTAAAAAAGGTCAGTAGATAACTAGCTATCTACTGACCTTTTTTGATAAAATGCTTTATACAAACTGAGCTTGCGAGCTCGGGGTGATATTACTCGCTAGCAAATATGAATGAATGGCAGAGCTCAGCTGCAGTAGCATCGGCTAAACATTGTAAATAGCCTACTTGCACTTCGGCAACAATTTTTTCCAGGATAGTATTCATCCCCGAAAAAAGATCTTTATTCCACCGGATAGCAGTACAGCTCGGAAGCACCGCAATAAAACCCTTAAGGCCAGGCTGCCAGGTAAACGTATTTGCCGGAGCCTGTGCTAGCCGTACAAAAGCTTGGAGTGGTAACCGTTCATTTTTATAACAAGGCGTTTTGCCACTCCAGGGCGTTCCATAGATAAAAATGCCCTCCGCTGTTATGCGGACAGCCGGATTATCATCATTGAGCAAAACCGTGTTGGGAATATGAGTTTGCCAAAGTCTGCTGTGTGTGCTTTTTCCAGTTCCACTTTTACCTAAAAAAGCAACTCCCTTTCCCTGATGGTTGACTACAGAGGCATGGATCATGATGGTATCATGCGAAAGACTGGCCTGGCCAAATATCATCATGGACATCCAGGTAATCACAGCGCTCTGTTCATCCGCTGAGCTATCAGGGACATAAATGGTAGATTCGTCAAAGTTGCGGTTACTGTACTGGTACCATGTCCCATTGCCATTATCATTTATGATGGTTGTAATAAAGGTATCCCCGTTTTCATAAAAACGGAAGCGATCCCCCCAGGCGATAGACTCATCCGTGCGTAATACACCCATGTCGGCTGTTGCTGGGGCCTTGTCCAAACTGATATTGATAATGATGTCAGCTTTATCATCCGTCGTAGGGATTTGAAAATCCCGAAAGGAGACGAGAATAGTATGGAGAGGGATATTCATTGGATGGTTAAAATCCAAAACTAAATCTGCGATACGGTAGCGGGTTTGAGCTAATTCAGGTGATTTCGTTATATTCATGGTTCAGTTCAAAATGAATAATTACTTCATGAGCTTGCAAGCTCGGTTTCTGTTTTAATATTTATATCCAATATCCAAATTGCTTCCATACCTGTTTCTGTTTTGCAATCTCACCTCTTTCTTTAATCGAGGTAGATTTTATGCGGACATTTATCAGCCAGGTTTAAGTCATGCGTTACAAATAGACATATTTTATGTTTCCCATATTCCAGTAGCCGTTGCGTTAAGGTATCCGAAGTTGTTCGGTCCAAGGCTGAGGTGACTTCGTCAAAGAGCCAGATATCGCCATCATGCATCAGTGCGCGGGCAATAGCGATCCGTTGGGCTTGCCCTTCTGAGAGGCCCATGCCAGATTCGCCTACGAGGGTATCTACACCATCAGGAAAGTCAAATACAAATTCTGCACAGGCCAGCCAAAGCGCCTTATCTATATCCAGGCCGCCATCTGCTTTGACATGGAGCATGAGGTTTTCCCGTATCGTCCCACTGAATAGCGAATTGCCCTGCGGAATATAGGCAAAGTTGATGCGGTGTTTTGACTCCAATGGCCGTTCGCCATCTTTGTCAACCAAGGTGATGTCCCCCTTTTCAGCTTTCAGCAGCGAGAGCAACAGGCGGATCAGGGTTGTTTTTCCTTTTCCACTTGGGCCAATAATTGCTGTTGGCTCCCCGGTTTTTAGAGAAAGGTTTAGCTGTTGTAAGACCCATTTATCCTCGTAGCG
>JAQZAZ010000183.1 GCA_029239355.1 Sphingobacterium sp. | reverse complement strand
TTTTCTGTGTTTATCTGAGGCTTATAGAGAAACTTAAAACATCAGTTTTGACATCATATAAAATCTGTCTCTTCAAAACCTGTTGAAATACTATAATGTCCGGACCCTCTATTTATACTTGGTATCCTCATCATAAAAAAACTGGTAAATAAATATAGGGAAAATTTGATGTAGATGATAGAAATACAGATCTTTATATTGATCTGATAGATGGGCATGAGATGATGAGAAAGATGGAAAGAAGACTTATATCTGCGTAAATAAAGCTGATTTCCTATTTGGTGCGGGATACAGGGTTAAGTCAATTCCTTTTTTCGAGAAGGTTGTTGATTTCTTTATTTAGAGACCAAATCGAAAAACAATAAAACCCTAAATTTAAAATTCCTATCAATGCAATCATAGCTGTTAGCCCTTCGTCTTTATACATTTTGTATGCAATTATTGAAAAAACAGGACATAACAGAAATAAGATAATGGCAATTGTTAATGATTTCTTATTGAATTTTTGTTTTTCTACAATGACTACAGTTTTTCTGTTTTTGAGTTCTTTCTGATAAGACAAAAGTGATGAAAATTCTTTATTTTCATTCATCACAAATCCCGTTCCTTGTCCTATTAGATCATCAATTACTAAAAATTTTATGTCGGCTGGATTATCTGCTTCTATTGCGTTCAATTCATTCTCAATTATATTATAGAAATTATTTAGCGAATTGTAAAATGCGGACAATTGAGTTATGTCGATTTCAAGCTTGTCATCGGTTTCAAATTGAGCTTTGATATACATGATAAAATCATCAAATAGTGGAATTGCTTCTGGAAAATGCTTTTGTAAAAATATCCTGCTTTTTGATGAGTTCATATCTAAAGCTTGTTCGCTTATAGTAATACTGTTAGGATTAAGTTCTGAAAATTGCTCAAATTTCTGTTGATTACCGGCTTCTTGATCCGCTAGAGACTTTTGCCAATCCTGAAAATATTTTTTTAATATTGTTTTGTCTATAAGTGCAATCCAAAAAAATGGCAATGAATTGTTTGCCTCAAAGAGGTATAAATTTCTGCCGGTTTTTCTCAGATATAAATAACTTCTATATCCCATTTTCTGAAAAAATTATTGCTCAACTTTTGTTTTATTTTCAATACTAAAAATACATAAAAACTTTTCTAATATATCGTCAAATCGAGCAAAAGAGACAGTCATATCGGTCAGATTAATATGATCAATTTCATTTTGAGTGAATACGGCTATACTTGAATTATTCTGTTGTCATGTTATACAAAGAGTTATAGGGAATCAATTTCTTTTTTATCCAACACAGTTCGTAATGCTTTGTATATTCCTAAAAGCAGGATGATCAGGCAAGTCAGTGTTAGGCCAAGATATTGCACCACCCAACCAATAAGAATTGCAACAATATGGATCTTGCCGTTCTCCGGTCTAAACATCGCCCCTGTGAAAAGGTAAAAGGCAAAGGTAATGAACACGCTCAACCAGATCAGCGCATAAACATAATGCAGCGGATTTTTACTGAATTGGTAATTTCTCAACAAAGTCATCTTAAATTTAAATATATAAAGATTTGCGTCTTGTTTATGAAGAGGTTTACAATTCGCTTGATAAGATTTATGAATCGTTGTGTCTTCCTAACCATGTTGAAGAAGGTATTGACCCGTGATTAACAATCCCGTTGAAACTCCAGTTATCAGTTGGGGGGGCGACTATGTCCAGATATATGTTTAGCTTGTTCATAAATGAACATAAGTTGTTCGATTTTGAACATGTTCTTAATATATTTCATATTTAATGTATTCATTATGAGTTTTTTATGTTTTTGGTTGACGAATTGGGTGAGTAAAGTAAGTTGTTTTTGCTTAATTGCCATGCCAAGAAATAACATCGAAACTGCATTTCAGAACCTCAAAGCGAATAAAGGCTTACTGAATCAACAGAAAGAGATTGGTGATAAAGATGAGTGTTTCACCGAAAATTCAGATTAAATGATTCTTTGATCATGGCATAAGGCCCGAAATGGATAAAAATGAAAATTAAACTAAATTATAAGTTTTACAGTCTCCTAGTTTTATTTCTGTTCTCAGTTCAGTACTTACCTGCCCAGGCTATTCGTTCTGATTACGATTATTTTATGAAGGAGTTTCAAAGATTTTTTAATGAAAAAAAATCAGATGAGATTTACGGACGGTCGTCCGCTAGCTATCAATCTAAAATTTCAAAAGAAAAGTTTTCGCTGGGAATGCGGAAGTTTGTGGCAAATGTGGGATTAATGCAACATTTTTCTTTTGTTGATTCGACTACCAGCGGATATAATTATGCTATTAAATTTGAAAACTCCGACCAATTATTTTCTGTTCTGCTTGATTATGAGAAACAGATCCTAAGGATGAATTTTAAGGAATTACCATTTTTCATAGAAGATAAGAATTTCAACGTGGAGAGCAGTAATCCATTAAAAGACTCCATAGATTTACTGGTGGAAAAATTCGTCAGGCCGTATATTCAAAATGGCGCTACCGCAGGTATTACGTTAGCGGTAATTGATGGAAAGCAGCAAAGAAAATATAGTTATGGGACGATTGCTAAGACAAGTAAGCAACTTCCAGACGCTTCCAAAAGTATTTTTGAGATTGGTTCAGTTACAAAGATTTTCACCTCACTTTTATTGGCAAAAGAAGTCGTTGGTGGCAATATGTACTTAGAGGATCCGATCAGTAAATATTTACCCGATTCTATTCCTCGTTTAGCATGGCATGGTCATCCGATTTCACTTGTGCAATTGTCAAATCATACCGCTGGATTTCCTCGACTCCCAGAGAATATTTTTACCACTAATGCCGTTCTGGCAGATCCATATCGTCATTATAAGGTTGATTCACTCTTCCATTTTCTAAAAAAATATAAAGTTTCGTCTCAGACCGGAGTCAATTTTTCTTATTCAAATTTAGGCGCGGGTGTATTAGGTGTAGCGTTAGAACGCCATAATAACAAAAGTTTTGAACAGTTGGTCATCGACAATATTTGCTTGCCTTTAGGAATGAAAAATACATCACTAAAAGATGCCGGGGTTGTACAAGGATACAATGAAAAAGGCAGGCCAACGTCGTATTGGCACTTGGAATCTTTAGCGGGATCCGGTGCCATTAGATCTACTTTAGACGATATGATTATTTTTATGAAGGCACAGGTTGGTTCCAAAAATAAACTGACAAAAGCCATTCATTTGACTCATCAAATAACTTTTGCAAATGACGATCAAATTATGGCGTTGGGCTGGCGTATTAAAAAAGCAGGAAACAAGAAGATATTTCATCATTCTGGAGGTACAGGCGGATTTAGGTCTTTTGTTGCATTTGATGATGAATCCCAAAAAGCAATTATTATTCTGTCCAATGCTGCCTTAGATGTCACTGCTATCGGATTTTCGATATTTGAAAATTGTTTATAACGTTCCTACACCCGGGACTTTGTCGTTACCTAGATTTAGAAATCAGCAATAATAATCTTTTTCATTCCCATCATTTTTTTGAATGCGCCGGGTCTTTTGTTGAGTTCTTCCCAATTTTCAGGAGAAACCTGCCAGCTTAATCCGTATTTGTCTTTCAGCCATCCGCAAACGCTCTCCTGTCCTCCATCCGATGTAAGTGCTTCCCAATAGTAGTCTATTTCAGTCTGGTCTTTGCAGGGGATCATCAACGAAATAGCCTCGTTAAATTTAAATATCGGTCCGGCATTGATCCCGATAAGGCGCATTCCCAGAATCTCAAATTCTACGGTAAGCACTTTTCCAGCGAAATCCTTCTGGAAATCAGCCAGTCCTTCGGCTTCTGAACTCGGGTAATAAGTAATATTGATTATTTTTCCATCTTTGAAAACCGATAGATAATATTCTGCGGCTTCCTTCGCGTTGCTGTCAAACCAAAGGTTTGGAATTATCTTTTGCATAGCTTTTATATTTTGGTTATTTTCTTTCTTTTTCAGTATAGCCTACAATTGATACGCCTCTATTCCATCTATCTGAATTTTGATCATTTGCAGTCTTACAAATCTAACAGATTTGTACTTTGATCGACTTGGCATAGGATAAGAAATAGAACTGCGGTATAACGCATTGCATCTCGTTCGTGGTATATTATACTTTTTGATAATGGACATTTACTATATTTATCCAATAAATTATTATTGAAGTTATTTCACCATGAGAGCTTTATTAATTATAGATATGCAACAGGGTAGTTTTAAGCCCTATACGCTGCGTTATGACACCAAAGGTGTCATTGATCGGATCAACGAACTATCTCAACAGTTTAGAAAGAGCGGTGACCCAGTTATTTTTATACAACATGATGGCACAAAGGAGAACTGTTTCCTTCCTGGTACAGAAGATTGGTCTATATTGCCTGAATTGATCAGAGGTCCAGAAGATATATTTGTTTCTAAGACAGCGAATGATTCATTTTATAAAACAGATCTTCAGACGATACTCAAAAGCAGGGGAGTGCGTGAACTGATCTTTACCGGATGTGCTACAGATTTCTGCGTAGATGCCACTATAAAATCAGCGATAACAGAGGATTATTTTATCACCGTAGTTGCCGATGGACATACGACAGCTGACAGACCAATGATCCCCGCTAAGCAGGTGATAGCCTATTTCAATTGGTTGTGGTCAGAAATGACGCCGACATTACGGACTGTTAAGGTTGATGATTGTAACGCTATTTTGAGGAATAACTATTGAGAATGACGTTAGCTCTACTCTGTTTATCACCAATTGTTCGATAATCGCGTAATCTCGAATATTACCGTATACGAAATACAGTTTTGTGGGGGTAACCGTCATCTCTTAATTGTGCCAGCTGCTCTGTCTGTATGCCATATAAACTTTCGAATTCATAGGAGTCCTTTTTAGGCTGTAGCCTATTGATAAGCTTTCTTACTTCCTGCTGAATTTCGTTATCATGCGTTGCAATGTAACATAAGTGACCTTTTGAAAGCAGCTGTTCGACGTAGTAAAGATAGCGTTCCTGCCCCCGTGGTAGGGATAAGCCTTTGGCTGTTTCGAAAGTCCATTTCACAATGTGGATACCCTATAATCATGAGAATTTAGTAGCAAATTCCGTCGAAAAATCCTCCAGTTTGATCCTTCCATCCACAGCAATTTGATTGCTTAAAAAATCTTCCGAAAGCTTTCCATTTCTGATGCTTGCACCCATTTCGACATACATTTTTGCTATTTCTTCTGGCAGTCCAGCCTGTTTCATTCCCTCAAAAGCCTGCGCGTCTGTGAACTCTATCCATTGCAACTGGGGCTTGGCTATTGCCAGACCTAAAACTTTTGCCATATCACTTGGTGTTCGGACATCACTTATTATGTATCGCACATTTGTTCCGGACGGGATGTTTTCCAATTCTTGAGCTGCAGCATCTGCTATATCTTTTGGATGTGAAAAAGGAATTTTAGCGGAAACGGGATAATTTGATCCAAAAATGGAAGCCTCTTTTATCATCGCAATATCGTTGTACAGATTTGTGTAGAAGTTGCCTGCACGAAGAAAAGTAACCGAAACATTCGCTAATTCTGTATATATCTTTTCGATAGTGTATAATGCCGCAATAGGGCCATTTCCCTCGGGTAAATCAGCTCCAATACTACTTAGCATGACTAACCGTTTTACGCCTGCATCCTTAACGGCTATTGCAATAGCTTTTCCGGCTTCGATTGTGTTCGAAATAACATTGGATCCACCCATATTTGGCGGAGTCATGGCAAAAACGGCATCAGCTTCAGCGAAAGCATTTTTCAGGAAATCAGCATCATTAATTGAACCGATCGCCGCTTTTGCTCCCTGCGACTCAATAGCTGCGACTCGATCCGAACTGCTACTGATTATTGTTACTTGATGCCCCGATGCAATCAGCGTTGCTGCCAACGGCTTGCCTATATTTCCCAATGAACCTGAAATTGTAATTTTCATATCTGATTATTCTTTAATTATTTATAACAAAAGTATATTTGTACAAACTTTTAAACAAGTACTTACCCTAAAGTATGTGCCATGACAGTAATTAAAGAATCGTCCACTATTCAGGAAAACAAGCGGAACGCAATAGAGAGATGCCCGGTAACTTATGCCATGGATAAAATTGGCGGATACTGGAAGCCTATTATTATCTATCATCTCAAAGAAGGCTCCAAGCGCTATAGTGAGTTGAAAAGAGCTATTCCTGCAATAACAGAAAAAATGCTGATTCAGCATCTGAAACAACTAGAGGCAGATAATATTGTTTTGAGGGAGGCAAGACCGGTTGTTCCGCCATTCGTTACGTACAGACTCACAGAGGCAGGAATTGACCTGTTGCCCGTTATGGAGGCAATGGCCGCATGGGCATGTAAGGAGAAAGGGTTTTGTAACCCATCTTAAAACATTTCCGCTTCTTCGGGTACAAAAAATTTAATACGTATTTTCCTTAACCACGAAATCACAGCTTAGATTTTTGAGACCAATTTTCTTCAGATTAGGAAAGAAGTGTCGATGCCGGGTTGAAATGGTGATGAGCTATCTGAGTTTATTTGTAAAGTAAATTTCTACTCTAATTACATTTTTGACTAAACCAAATAACGCATTGCGAAAGTCAATGTGTCTTTCGTTAACTTTTTCATTTGTTAATATTTCGGGAAGGGGTTTTGTCATAGCGGTCGATGAAATGTTTCGGGAGACGGTTCACGGCTTGGCAACAGTTTGGGATAATTGGACTAAAAAACCGGTTTAATTTAAAATAATCATCTGATCGGGTTAATCGGCAGCAGGCTTAAAATAAATTATAAATGATTCTTTTCAAACTTTAATTTGATAAATTCTTGATTCCTCTTCCCATGGGTGGTATCCTTGTCCAATATATTGAAAACCAAATTTTTCATAATACCCGATGTGGTCAGTACAAAGATTCAGATATCTAAAACCAAATTTTTTTGTATCCTTTTTTGCTTGTTCAATGAGAAGATTTCCATAATTATGTCCTCTGTGTTCTTTGTTGATAAACACAGCACAAAGCCAGGGATATAAATCCATTCGGCTTATAAAGTCGTTCGTTATTAACCCGGCACAACCAATAACCTCATTTTCTTTCTCTAATAGATACCATTGGGGTAATGATTCTTCTGCATCAATACAGTTTGAGATACAATTTTCATAAATAACTGGTGACACTTCAGACCAACTATTTTGTATATATTGGATTACTTTGTCTTTATACTCGGGATTTTTTCTTACAGAAATTATTTTCATTTAATTTTTCCTAACTACCTACTAACATCACAAATTTACACAAAATATTAGTCAGTGACCTTCTACCTATTACTCCGGCTATCAAAAGTAGTCAGACTTTTATCCAAGTTTAAAGTTAGTGAAAATTTCCGCAGTACTTTTTGTCATGCCACTCTTGAAGTCAATCCTCCTCTGATGTTTATTTTATTTTTGCTGCTCTCTACTGTTCGCTAACTTCGTTGAATATTAAAAGCTTTGCATGTAAATTTAATGAAAATTTAGTCAGGAATGAATGCTATCATGAGATGACAATAATTGAATTTTTTTTATAAAAAAAAGCAGTAAAGCTAAAAGTAGTTTGTAATGAGTAGTTTACAAGATTGTAAAACTTAGTTGGTAACGATTTAGTAATGGTGCTTACTGCACTCGCTTTCATTTGATTACCTTGTAAATCATTATTGCAAATTTAGCAAATAAAGAATTAAATATATTAAGATTCTACCTTTTGTTCGTCTTTTCATTTTAACGGGATACTTAAGACTTCAAAAAAAATTCCTGTTACGCAGATGATTTGTTATATATATACAAATTCCAAATTTGTGTTACTAAATTATTTTATGTGGGTCTGAAACAAAAGTGAAAATTAAAAGATTTTGATAATTAAATATTTCTATCCTAAGAAATGAGTCAAAAAAGACAAATGTTAACTTTGCAAAATGAAAGAGTTTATAGATTTTTTGTCGGACTATGGTAATTTGGACCAACAACAAATTGACTATGTGACAAACAAAGCAACAGAATCAGTACTTCTCAAAAATGAACATTTTTGGGAGGCGGGAAAGGTTTCGCAATATGTTGGCTTTACTATTGAGGGGGTATTGCGTGTGTACTATTACAATAACAAGGGTGAAGATATTACAAGTTATTTTGTAGAGGAAAATCATTTAATTACGGATTGGGAAAATTCGGATGGAAGCTTTATACCTGTAGCAAACTTACAGGCGATCACAGATTGTAAACTCATCGTCTTTTCAAAGCAGGATTGGAAAGAGATTTCCAGTAACATCGCTTCTTGGAACAATATCATTCAGCAAGTAATTACGAAGCACAAGACAGAAAAACTAGAGAGAAGAAGTTCTTTAGTTTCTGAAGATGCAACTGAACGTTACCTTTCTTTTCTGCAAAAATACCCCAATATAATAAATCGC
>JAQZAZ010000182.1 GCA_029239355.1 Sphingobacterium sp. | reverse complement strand
TTGCTGCATAAGAACATATCAATAAATAGAGCCCTATAATTCCACTAAGAATAAGGGAAAACTCCGCATTTTTCACTGTAAATAAGGTTAATATACCAAGTCCTAAGAGTACTGAAATCAACAGGAGACAATACCCCATAATGGCCAAATATTTACCCAATATGATTTCACTGACTTTTATCGGGGATGAATATAATAATTTAATCGATCCGCTATTGGTCTCTCTGCTGATCAGTCCCATGGTCAACAAAGGGATATATAAATAGAGGTACTCCTGCATCTGCGGAAACAACGAACGAAAACCCGCAAACATCCGGCTGGTCACCCCGGATGTTCCTTGCCCCATCTCATTGGCCTGATAAATCCGCTCCAGCATCGCATGATATTGCCACCCGGATTGTACAATGAGAACGATTAGTACAATCCAAGCTACAGGTGAATAAAAAAGTTGGCTTAATTCTATCTTAGCTATTCTTAAAGTAGTTTTCATATTTTCTTGGGAGTTTTATTTGATAACTGAGCGAAAATCTGATCCAAAGAGCTTTTCTCCAAGATAAGCTCCTGCAACCGCCAGCCTGAAGAGACACTCGCTTCTATCAGTCGCTCACTGATATGTGGCACGTCGGCAAATCGTATACGGAATTGCTTAGCAGACATGACTTCAACTTGGGTCACGCCATCAATAGCTTCAATAAAAACAGGAAGCGGCGGGTTTTCCATCCGCATGATTAGACTATCTGGCTCAATGTAGTTATTGAAAGCATCCATACTATCTTCGAATACCATCCGTCCATTTTCGATCATCTTGACCTGCTCGCAGGTCGCTTGCACCTCAGATAAGATATGGGAAGAAAAGATAACGGATTTTTCCTCACCGATCTCTTTGATCAGTTTGCGCACCTCCAAAATCTGATTGGGATCAAGTCCATTGGTGGGTTCATCCAATACCACAAGTTTGGGCTCATGAATAATGGCTTGTGCTATGCCAACCCGTTGTTTATAGCCTCCCGAAAGATTCGAAATCAACCGGTTTCGAAAATGACTAACACCGCACTTTGCCATGGCGCGATCAACAGCTTTTTCGATGTCTTTTTTAGGAATGAGCCTTAAATGGGCACACTGTGTAAGATATTCGTGAACAGTCAAGTCCAGATACAATGGTGCATTCTGTGGCAGAAACCCAATTAATCGCTTTGCTTCGATAGGATTCTTGCGCATATCATGCCCACCAACGTTCACCTCTCCTTTCACCTGATTGAGTACCCCACACATAATATTCATGGTAGTAGATTTTCCGGCGCCATTAGATCCCAAAAGACCTAATACTCCAAACTCATTAATTTCAAAATCAATATCCTGAATGGCCCATGCAGATCCATAGCGATGCCATAAATGTGATATTTTTACGATTGTATTATCCATTTATATAAAAAAATTAGAAGTAATGAGAGCATGAACATGACTCCCACTATTATGTTTTGAAAATCAGTTGATGTTATCTATATCCGTCATTTTGGGTTAAAAATGGATTTGTATCCCGTGCAGGCTGTGGTATTGGATAAAGCTGCGCATAAGTTTTCCAGAAGGAAGGCCTCAATTGCTGCATGATCGCATCTACCTTGCTCATCCTTTTGATGGTATACCAGCGATCTCCGAGCTCACAAAAATATTCGACCTGTCGCTCCTTCAAGATTGCTTCCTCCAGATTTATATTTGAAGCCAAGTCCTGCAATCCAGCTCGACGACGAAGGATATTGATATCATTCCGCGCTCCGCTACTATTGTTGGTATTTGAGCGCGCTTCGGCACGAATCAGATATTGCTCAGCTAGCCGTAGAAGCATTGGAACTTCGGTGCGCCCGGAAGAAGTCGCCACTGTTTGGTTATAATTTTGATATTTAAAAGGTTGAAAAGTCTGTTTGCCTGCGTAGTTACTTTCTTTTATCCAAGCTGTACGACGTTCATCGTTGCGCTCAAAGGCTACCAAGAGGTTTTGCGTGAGTTCATAATTAGCTACTGTCGAAGTTGGTGTGGGAACAAATGTTGAACCCTCGACTGTATAACCATTCGTATAAAAAACAGCGGGTCCAAGTTGGAGAATGGCTTCTCTCGAATCTTTTAAAAAGACTTTTCCTAAATCAGCTTTTGGCAGTAAGGTATACAAATCTGTTTTATTAATTACCTCTGTTGCATACTGTTCGGCCTTGGTATAATTTTTCTGAAACAGGTAAATGCGTGCAAGCAGCGCCTTAGCCGCTGATTTATTGACCTGTGCTCTGCTGTTCAGCACTGCAGTGCCCGGGTAGGCATCACCAACCAGATTTTTGGCTTCTTCCAGCTCTATCGTCAGCCAGTTATATATTTCTGGTACGGGAACCCGGGGCAATGAACTGGTTTTATTCACATCAGTTATCGTTACTAAAGGTACATCACCAAACATGTTCACCAAGTGGAAGTAACAAAACGCACGCATCACCCTGGCCTCGCCGAGCATCTGCTGGGCAACGGAGGCTGAAATAGCACTATTGTCAGAAAGGCCGGCAATAATGCTATTAAAACGGTAGATCAAATTATAGGTCTCTGCCCACACATTATTTATTCTCGTCGTAATAACGGGATCATAACGATTCTGCATAAAATCCTGAAAGACAGTGGAGCCAACAAAATCCACTTCGCCAGCAGACATGGCATTAAATTGTGTAATGTTTACATTAAATACACTTGAGGCCGTCATGGCGCTGTATGCACCTGCTAGGGCAGATTTGGCCGTCGCCTCCGATCTAAAGATAACCTCAGACGGCAATTCATTGGCCGGGTCATCAATTTCAAGGAGCTTTTCACAACTGCTTAAAGAAATTGCTACCAAAAAGAAAACGATATGTAGGGTTGATTTAAGTTTCATAGTAAATAGCTTAGAATGTGAATTGTAAAGTTCCGACAACTGTCCTGAGTGGCGGCAAGGACAATCCTTGCGATTCAGGATCAAAACCTAAATAATCTGTGATCGTCAATAGGTTATGTGCCTGTACCTGTAAGCGTAGATTTCTAAATTTCAGACGCTCGACCAATGCTCCTTTGATATCGTAAGACAGACTGACATTTTTTAACCTGATAAATGAAGCATCAACGATCTGGGCACTCGAAAAAGTATAATTGGACCATGCCGTATAAGCATCTGTAAAATCTGCTGCTACCTGCAACTGTTCCGGTTTTCCTTGATTGATATAATCAAGCAATGGTTCAGCTGCAAAATTTGTCATACCATATCCAGGCGGACTCCAGGAGGCTGAGAGTATACCTCTGCCTTTTTGTTTGACAAACTGAAACAGAAAGTCCAGGGTAAAGTTCTTATAGTTAATCGTGTTGGTAATACCGCCGAAATACTTTGGCGAAGTAGTACCAGCCAAATAGCGGTCTCCCAATTCGTAATCCACCAATCCTATACTGAACTTTCCATCCCCATTAAGATCTTTAAAGGCCGGAAGTCCCGTCGTTTGATCAAATCCTGTATATTGATATGTATATAAGGGACTCATCGGGTGTCCCACCACTAAACTAGAAGCATAGGCTGATGACCTGATTCCAGGAAACTCAATTAATTTATTTCTATTGAGGGAAATATTGAAGTCGGTGCGCCAGCGGAAATCATTTCGTTGTATATTTTTTGTACTTAGGGTAAATTCCCAGCCTTTATTCTCTACTACGGCAGGAAAATTGGCCTGATAGCTGTCCCAACCGGTTTGGGAACTCACTTTTTGGCTGATCAACTGATTGCCCGAACGATTCCTATAAAAGGCTGTAATGAGTGAGATGCGATCATCAAATAATCCAAGCTCCAAAGCGGCCTCAAACTTTGCTGTATTCTCCCAACGGAAAAGGTTATTTGCCAGACGTGTGGGTACCAAACTTGGGATACCGTTATAGATATAAGAACTTGAGCTGTAAGAATCAAAATACCCATAATCGGCAATTTTATCATTTCCGACCCATCCATAGCTCGAACGCAACTTTGCAAAGCTTATATGGGGCATAGATTTTAAAAATGGCTCCTCGGAAATAATCCAGGCAGCACCAATGGATCCAAAGTTTCCGAAACGCGCATTTTGAGCAAACCGCGAAGAGCCGTCGCGACGGAAGCTTCCATTTAGGATGTATTTTCTGGCCCAATTATAATTTAAACGGCCAAAAATTGAAGAATATTTATACTCACTATTGCTCCTGGAAATATTGACATTTTGGGCACTGGCTATGTTTTCCAAAAATTCATCAGACGAGAAATCACTCGCACTGATATAAGAGGGCTGTTTGGAAACACTGTGCTGCCATGTAGACCCGATCATCGCTGAAAGTGTACCTTTATAAATATTGGTGGTATAGTCTAACTGGGGTTCTATGGAATAGGTATTGTTGACATTATAAGCAAAAAAGCTATTGGACACACTCCTTGCCAGTCCCGGATCCAAGGCAGTCTTAGGCGTTAAACGTTTTTGATCCATATCTGCCTTCCCATAGCCAAAATTGGTCTTGAAACTAAGGCCCTTCCAGATCCGGTAGCTTAGGTTTAAATTACTGATGAGGTTACTCCCTTTGTTACTGACGAGCTGGTTGAGTTGAGCCAATGGATTGGCTGGAACACCGTAGTTGATACCACTCCAATAAAGGCTTCCATCTGCGTTATACAAGGGAAAGTTTGGCGGCAAATTGTAAGCAATCGAGGTCTGGTCCAATACAGATACGTCATTATTATCAGCGGCATAGATCGCTGAAAAGCCCAAATTAAAACGCTCGTTGGCTGATTTGTGCTGAAGGTTAAAATTAACGGCTGAACGATCATATCCCTGATCTCCTATAAAAACATTGCCTTCCTTGTGAAATGTCCCACTTAGCCTAAAGTTTGTCCTTTGGTCGCCACCACTTACCGAAAGATTTGCATCGGAAGATTGTGTGGTGTTACCAATAAGTAATTTCTGAAAGTCTGTATAGGCTTCCGGATCCCATTTTGTCAGGTCAAAAGCGTTGGATAATTCAGGGGTGGTATATTGACTTGCTGCATTTTTAAACGCTGTCCTCCGCATTGCCAGATACTGGTCAGTATTAAGTGTGGATACAAAGTGGCTTACCTTAGCCACCCCATGCCTAAAGAGGCCATCTACCTGCGTTCGGCCAGCTTTCCCTTTTTTGGTCGTAATCATTATAACGCCGTTTGCGGCACGAGATCCATAGATGGCTGTCGCGTCCGCATCTTTTAGGATATCCACGCTTTCAATGTCCATGGGATTGATCAAATTAAGCGGGCTTGCCCCGCCTAAAGGTGCATTCGCGCCGTTTAGGCCTGTCCCCACAGTCCCGTTAATGGCATCTGTCAAATAGGGCACGCCGTCCACAACAACCAATGGTGCATTGCGATCTATGGTACTCCCCGAAGTAATCAGCGAATTTTGGCCCCTGATGGTTATTTTCATTGGACTACCGGGCAAACCATTGCTCTGGACAATCTGTACCCCGGGTGCGCGGCCCTGCAATGCATTTAAGAAGTTAGCCGATGGCGTATTTAAAATCTCCTCAGATTTAATCGTAACTGAAGATCCGGTATTGTTTCTTCGTGTTGTCGTACCATAACCAATCACTACAACTTCATCTAAATTGGATTGATCAGGCATCAGGGAAATTCGAAGGACCTTATCGCGTGCACTCTTTTCGTAAAGCGTTTTATAGCCCAAATAACGGAATTCTAATGTATAAGGATCATCAATGACACCAATCATAAAACGACCACTTTCATCCGTTTGGACAACGTTACCAGCTCTCGGAATAGAAACTACTACCCCTGCCAATGGTTTTCCATTTTCATCTACGACAATACCGGTCTGTACAAAACCGTTTTGGTTCACACCGGCCGGAACGTCAGATGAACTATTTTTGACACTCCGGCTGTGCTGAAGTACAACATACTGATTATCAATAAAATCAAATTCTAGTTTATAAGGTACCAACAATTGATTTATAACATTTCCTAAGGTGCCACTATATACACCATCCGCCTTCATAGTAGCCTTTATATGACTATCATTAAAAACAAAACGGATTTTTGCTTTTGTTTCGATCGTCTTTAAAGCTTTCTCAAGCGTTACATTACTAAACCTAAGATTGATCTGTTCCCTGAGTACCTGCCCATAAGAAAACGGAAAGAGACAGAAAAAGATTAAAAATAAAAGGAAGCGTTTCTTATGTTTCGATAAAACATAGCATTCCTGTGTCAAATTTTTTTTATACATTTGATAGGTTAATTTTGTTGATTGAAATTAATTGAATTAAGATTTTTGCGGGGATGTAGCCGCATCTCCGCATATCCTAAACTTTGGGTTTCTCTTCGGGTAATTTTTGATTAGTCTTTATCTCATTAAAAACAGCCTCCTCCTGTTAATCTGATCTCTTTTTTGTCAATTTTAAAATCTGCATTTATAGACATGCTAATGATTTTTAATGAAGTCTCCAATGATTGGTCAGTCAGGTTAGCGGTTACCTTACAGGAACGATACTCGCCTGTATACCCCGTAAAAGTGACATCGAATTTTTGTTCAAATCGTTTCATGATATCTTCGATGGGAGTTGAAACAAAATTCATATCGTATTGTGTTCCTTGGGACAAAATCTCTTTATCTTTATCACTTATAGCTTTTGTTGGCAAATCCGAAGCAGCATTGGTCGTGTGCAAACTTTCATTAGCTACTACCGTATATTTCTTTTCCAAGGTTAACCCTGTACCTTTTTTTGTCACCTCAACTTTTCCTGTCAGTACATCCAGGTTCAGCAATCCGCGGTCAGGAATAACTTTGAGGTTAAAGCTCGTTCCGAGCACCCGTGTAGTATATTCTCCGGCGTGGATCACAAATGGTCTTGATTTATCCTTTGTTACTTCAAATAGAGCCTCTCCTACCAACTCAACTTCCCGTATCTTGTCGGTAAAATGTTTGGGATAATTTAGCTTACTGTTGCCTTTTAACCACACAATAGTTTGATCCGATAGAATTACTTTAGTGATCCCAGCATTCTTCGACTGCACCGAAACAGCCTCGATGAATTCTCCCTGCCCCTGCCATTTGTAAAACCATACTGAAAAACATAGTAAAAAAAATGCCGCAATGGAAGCAACCAGAGCCTTGGGGATAAATGAGCGGCCCGCTGACGCGGCTCTATCTTCCACTGCCGTGCGAAATCTCACGTTAGTTTCAATCCTATTTTTTAATTCCGATTCCGTATCGCCATACCAATAAAGTTCATCCGGGAGCTCCTCATTATACCAGTTATCCAGCATTCTCTTTTCGTGATCTGTAATCGATCCGTTCTGAAATTTTAGAATTAAAAATTTAATATTTTCGGGAATATGTTCCATCTATAATGTCGGCTTTTCAAGTCGTCTATTATTATAGAGTAAAGAAATTATTAAGCTACGTATGCAAAAAGAATATTTTTTTTATTTTTTTTTGATGTTAAACAAAAATTGCTCAACAAATTGCTTTATTTGTTAGGAATATAATAATATATGCATTTTGCGGATTGCATTTTTCAGTGTACGAATAGCTTTGCTCAATTGAGTTTCAACGGTACGGTGAGAAATATTAAGCTGGTCAGCGATTTGTTTGGCAGTCATTCCTTCATCTCGGCTCATTTGAAAGATCAATCGACATTTCTCGGGAAGACCGTCGACGATATGGGTGATTTGATCTTGAAGTTCGAGGTATTCAATGCGCTCATGTCCATCGTTATCCATGGAAACAGCGCGGGATGACGCTATTTCATCTATGGGAATAGTTGTTGAATGCTTAAAACGATCTTCCAAATATCGAAATATTTCATTGCGTAACATCGTATAAACGTAATATCTTAGTTCGCCTTTTAATACGATATTCTCCTTCCACTTCCAGAGATTGACAAAGACGTTCTGTACCACTTCCTCTGCTGCAACCTCGTCCGAAAGTTTATGCAATGCTTTTTTTATCAGATTGGCCCAATGTCGGTCATAAAGTATTGAAAACGCATGAGAATCATCATGCTGAAACATGATGAATAGTTCCTCATCTGACATTTCTTCTTTACGTTTCACTAGGTATATTGTATCGACAGTAAATATAGAGAATGTTTGATGTTAAAAAAAATCGCCACTTATAAAAAGCAAAGCTAAAAGTAGCACCTAATCTCTTGAGAACAATTAGTATATGAAGTCGCTACATTTGAGTGGACATTAAGTTAATAGAATTTAACAACTTAATAGACTTATGTCAAGAGAAAGAAAAGTTTATACCAAGAGCTCAAACTGATGAGCGTAAAATTAAACGTGTAAGCAGAATTAAGTTTAGGAAATACAGATTTAAATACGCTCATACATTGATACGAAAAAAACTCAATACGCCCTATCCTTTGCTAGCATATTCACCTTCCACATAACCATCATTTACATATCTAGATGTATCGTTTGTATGCCAGGCATAAACACCAGAAATCATAACA